>JAYTXG010000094.1:0-8650 GCA_043743375.1 Sphingobacteriia bacterium | reverse complement strand
GAATAGAAAAGGTAGCCACCTAAAAAATAAAAAATAAAACATCCAATAATTAAAGGCCAATTGGCAGTGCTCATGGTATGTTGTAGTTTATAAATTTTTTGTGCTGCTTCGCCAGCTTGAACCATATTGCCACCACTAGGAATCTGACCGTTGTATTGTTGTAAAGAGCTTACTTGCTGCAATACATCATGAGGTATGAATAATTGAGCTGCTGCTGTTAAACCAAGTATTAATACTATCCACATAAGAAACTGTGTTAATCCAACTGCACCGATACCCATAATTTTCCCGAGCATTAATTGAAAAGGTTTTACACTACTAATCATTACTTCGGCAATTCTATTAGTTTTTTCTTCCATAACCCCACGCATAACCATGGCGCCATATATAAACATGGTTATATAAATTAACATTCCACTTCCAAAACCTATTCCATAAGAAAGCGCAGCATTACTTTCTTTTGCAGATTCTCCGCCACCTTCTTCTTCTAGAGATTTCAGTTCTGCAAATCTCGATTTAGAACGAATTGAATCTAATTCAGCTCTCTTTATTCCTGCATCTTGTAATAATTTATCTTCAATTGATGCGTCAATTCTTTCGCTAATTTTCTCCTCAACTCCAATGCTGATTCGTTTCTTAGATCGAATGATATAATTTGTTTTTGTTGTTCCTTCAAATTTCGGGATGATAATAATATCCGTATATCCTTTTTGTAAATAATTAGTTGTATCTACATTTTCTGGAAATTCAAAATGAATGTCTTTGGTATCTTGCAGATTTCCTTTAAAATAACCGTTATTATCTACTACTGCAATTTTATGCTCATCTTTTCCACTGATTGATAGAAAAGTAGCACCTGCAAAAAATCCAACCATTAATATGGGCATTAAAAGAGTTGTAAGTAAAAAACGTTTATTCATTACTCTGCTTAAATATTCTCTTTGAATGATTAAGGAAATCTTATTCATATTTTATTTTTTTCTATTAATAACTGCGGTTGTAATTAAATATTTACTTTAAATCTTTTGAAAAGCTCTAGCTGTTGCATGCGTACTTTCTACAAGCGTAATAAAAATTTCATTAAGTGATGGCAGTATCTCTTGAAATGATTCGATCGAATAATTTTCGCTCAAAAAATAACTCAACACATCATTACTTTTATAATCATCATTAATTTTAACGATAAGTTCTTTTCCTTTATGTTCTAAAATTGTAAATGTTTTTGAAAGTGTTTCATTTGGTACTGTTGAAAGTGTTATACTAAACTTGTTTTCTTTGAATTGTTGTTTAATTTCTTGTACACTTCCATCAAGTACTTTTTTACCTAAATTTACCAGTACAATATGATCGCAAATTTCTTCAACTTGTTCCATTCTATGGGTGCTAAAAATTACAGTACTTCCTCTTTGGGCTAAACCAAAAATTTCATCTTTAATCAAATTGGCATTTAAAGGATCTAGTCCGCTGAAAGGCTCATCAAGAATAATTAATTTCGGTTCATGTACAACAGTAGTTACAAATTGGAGTTTCTGACTCATTCCTTTACTTAAATCTTCCACTTTTTTATTCCACCAGGTTTCCATTTCTAGGCGCTTGAACCAGAACTTTATTTTTTCCATAGCTTCTGATTTACTTAGGCCTTTTAATTGGGCTAAGTACAAAGCTTGTTCTCCAATTTTCATTTTTTTATATAGCCCTCTTTCTTCGGGCATATATCCAATTTTAATAATGTCTTCTGTAGGATTAAATGGTCTTCCATCAAATTGAATATTGCCACTATCAGGATAAAAAATACCTGTAATCATTCTTAAAAGAGTGGTTTTCCCAGCTCCATTGGGGCCAAGAAGCCCAAAAATGCTTCCTTTCTCAATTGAAAAACTAATATCATCAACCGCTTTTTGTGTTGCATAATATTTTACTAAGTTTTCCAGTTCAAGTATTGCGCTCATGATATAAAATTATTTAGTGAAAGTATTTAACAGTTAGTATCAATTCATTTAAATTATTACAATCAACTTGTTTCTTTACAGTAATTTCGCAGCAAATTACATAAATCCGTTAATGATGAAGAAATTTAATAAAGTGTATGTAGGGATATTGGTGTTCTTAATCATAACCAGTTTAAGTAGTTGGGGTTTTTTAGTACATAAAACAGTAAATCAGCTAGCGATTTATGAACTTCCCAAAGAAATGGCTCCATTCTTTTATGCTAATATGGAGAAACTGGTTTATAACGCTGCAAGGCCAGATACACGCCGAAATACGGATAGTACTGAAGCTCCAAAACATTTTATCGATTTAGAAGGGTTTGGTAAAAATGCAATTCGTAAAATGCCTGCAGAATGGGAGAAGGCAGTTTATATTTATTCAAAAGACAGTTTGATAAAATATGGATATGTTCCTTATCAAGTACAATTTACTAAAGCACAATTAACCAAAGCATTTAGTAGTAAAAATAAAGACAGTATTCTTTTTTATGCAGCAGACATTGGTCATTATATTGCGGATGCTCATGTTCCTTTGCATACTACCATTAATTATGATGGTCAATTATCCGACCAAAAAGGGTTACACAGTTTGTGGGAATCAATGATACCTGAATTAGAAATTGGTACTTATAATTTATTTACAAATCATAAAGCTACCTATTTAAAAAAACCGGGTGAAGCTATTTGGAAAGCAATTCGTAAAGCAAATACACTTTTACCAAGAATGTTGATTAATGAGAAAGAAGTATCATTGAAATTTACTGAAGCTGAAAAGTTTAGGGTTCAAATAAGAAGAGGTAAGGAATCTAAAAGTTACACAACAGCGTTTGCTAAAGCATATTCTGCTTCTTTAAAAAATACCATTAACATACAGTTGTTAAGTTCTTCTGAAATGGTTGCTGATTTTTGGTACACAAGTTGGGTTGATGCAGGAAAGCCAGATTTGTCGGCTTTGTTCAACAACCATATTGATATAACCGAAAAGTTGACAAATGAAAAAAATGCTTTTAACGACAATTTATTAATTCAAAAGGGATTTTTATTATCTACTTTAAAAAAGGCTGATTCAGAATAATTTAAATACTTAATTGTATCTGTCTAGCAACTTTTTGTCCATCCATGGCCGCACTTACAATACCTCCAGCATATCCAGCACCCTCACCGCAAGGATATAAATTTTTTAGTTGAGGATGCGTTAAACTCACAGCATCTCTAGGAATTCTAACTGGGGAAGATGTTCTACTTTCTGTAGCTACAATTATGGCTTCATTGGTATAATATCCTTTCATTTTTTTTCCGAAACTATTAAAACTCCCTTGTAAACTTGAATAAATAAAGTTAGGAAGCACTTCTTTTAATGCTACTGAATTTGTTCCTGGTATATAACTAGAATTCGGCAAATTATTAGAATATTTATTATTACAAAAGTCAATCATGCGCTGTGCTGGTGCTTTAAATTTTCCGCCCCCTGCATTATATGCGCTTTGCTCTATTGATTGTTGAAAATGCATTAGTAATAATGCATTTGGTTCAACTTTTTTTCCTTGTTCTTTAAAATAATTTAATGCATCAGCTTCGGATACTTGTACTACAATTCCGCTGTTTGCAAATGAATTATTTCTTTTTGATGGGCTCCATCCATTTACAACCAATTCGCCAGGATCAGTAGCAGCAGGTGCTATTATTCCGCCCGGGCACATACAAAAACTAAAAACGCCTCTTCTGTTTATTTGATCTACTAAACTATAAGTTGCTGGGGGAAGATTTTCATTGCGAGTATAATAATGATATTGAACTGAATCGATTATTTGTTGTGGATGTTCAATTCTAACACCCAAAGCAAAGGGCTTTGATTCGATCAAAATTTTTTTCTGATCAAGTAAGCGAAAAATATCTCTGGCGGAATGCCCAGTAGCTAATATATATGCATCTGCTTTTATTTGATCCCCATCTTCAGTTGTAATGGATTGAATGATATTATGATCATATTGGATATCCGTCAATTTTTTTTCAAATAATATTATTCCGCCAGCATCTAAAATTTGTTGACGCATGGCAATAATTATTTGAGGAAGTTTATTCGTGCCAATATGTGGGTGAGATTGATATAACACATTTTCCTCAGCTCCAAATTGATAAAATAGTTGTAATACTTTATCAATATTGCCTCTTTTACTACTTCTTGTATATAGTTTACCATCACTGTAAGTTCCAGCTCCTCCTTCTCCAAAGCAGTAATTACTTTCGGGGTTTATTATTCCTTCCTTATTTAAGCGAGCAAGGTCTCTTCTTCTTGCTTTTACATCTTTACCTCTTTCAATTATGATAGGTTGTATACCTAGTTCAATCAATTCAAGCGCCGCGAATAATCCTGCTGGCCCGGCCCCTACAATGATTACCTTTTTTGCGGAATTATGAAGGGTATTAAACTGGTAGCGTTTTTTTTCTCTAGCAATAAAAGGCTCGTTTATAAAAGTTGATACGCTTAAATTAATCCAAGGTTGTTTACTTCTTGCATCAATTGATTTTTTTAGAACTAAAAATCCAGTAATTGCAGACAATGGAAAACCAGTTGCACTGGCTATACACGATCGTATTATTTCGGTTGAAGCAGCTTCTTCTGGCTTCAATTTTAAAGAGAGTTCTTTTTGCATACTGTCAGGGGTTTATCCTAAAAAGCAAATTGATGTATTATTATTTCATTAAAATGGCAAATCATCTACTACTTCTGATGCAGGTGGAATATCATTGTATTTAGAACTTGGAGGCATATCTGCATCACCAGAAAGCTTCATGGTTTCCATACGCCAAGCGTCTAAATTAGTTATATAACTATCTTTGCCATCTTTATTCCACTTAGTGCCCTTTATATTAAAGAGCACTTTAACATCATCACCAATATTAAATCTGTCGGGCATTGCAGTTTTATCTTGCACACATTGAAATTTTACATAATTGGTAATTGTTCTACCGTTGATATCTTCTGTTTTCTCTATAACAAATTCCCTTGTTTTAAAAGTTTCTGTTCTTTGAACGATATCAAATTTGGCAACTAATTTTCCTATTATTTCGTAACTCATTTTAATGGATATTTTATAATTCGCAAAAGTAGGGTTAAATTAGTCTTTCTTTTAAAAAATAGTTTTTAGAAATGATTATTATTGTACCTTTCTAGACGTTCAAATATTACCTATGCTTCGCATTAGCTCCTGCTCAATTCTATTTATTTTCGCGTTGGCTTGTAGCACTCCTAATTTACCACTATCTCTATCATATAAAGAGTACCCCATCAATTCAACGCTGAAACAAGATACCAGTTTAGTTAACCTTGTTCAATCTTATGGTGTTGAATTAAACAAAACAATGGGTAAAGTAATTGGCTTTGCTAATACCTCTATGTATAAGAAACAACCAGAAAGTATTTTGGGTAATTTTATGGCTGATTGTATTCAAAAAATGGGCGCTCAAAAATTTAATCTGTCTGTAGATATTGGTTTTATGAATCAAGGTGGAATTAGAGCTGGTTTAAATAAGGGCAATATTACTGTTGGCAATGTATATGAATTAATGCCTTTTGATAATTTAATTGTAATACAAGAGCTAAGTGGTACTGTATTAGAAAACTTCATTCAGCTCATAGCTGCCGATGGAGGGTGGCCAATTTCGGCTGGTTCAAGTTTCTCCATTATAAATAAAAGAGCGGTTAACATTATTATTAATGGTAAGCCAATTGATATGAAAGCTAAATACATTACTTCCAACACAGATTATATTGCAAATGGAGGTAGTAATAGTGCAATGCTAAAAGGCATTCCTTATCAAAACAAGGGTTATTTAATGCGAGATGCTTTGATTGATTATATCAATGATTTAACAAAGCAAGGAAAGCCAGTTGATGGTAAATTAGAAAATAGGGTAAGACTAAATAATGAATAGACGAAAATTTTTAAAAGAAACAGCATTTACTACTGGAGCAGTTATTACTTCTTCCTTGGTTGGAGCAATTCCTACACAATATCCATTAACTATTTTGCATACTAATGATGTACATAGTAGGTTAGATCCTTTTCCTATGGATGGAAGCAGAAATCAAGGCCTAGGTGGAGTTGCAGCAAGATCTGCCTTAATAAAACAGATAAAAGAAGAAGCCGAAAATGTTTTATTGCTTGATGCAGGAGACATTTTTCAGGGCACACCATATTTTAATATGTATAAGGGAGAACCTGAAATCAAAGCCATGAGTAAAATGGGTTATGATGCTGCAACTATGGGCAATCATGATTTTGATGCAGGATTAGAAAATTTTGCTAATCAATTACAGCATGCCAATTTTCCAATAGTTATTTGTAATTATGATTTCACTGGTACTCCAATGGAAACAAAATACAAGCCTTATATCACTATTCAGAAAGGAAAGAAGAAAGTAGGGATCTTAGGGTTGGGGATTGAATTAGATGGATTAGTTCCTGATAATTTGTATGGGAAAACAATTTATAAAAATCCCATAGAGTGTGCCAATAAAACTACAGCACTTTTAAAACAACAAAACTGCGATTTTATCATTTGTTTGTCGCATTTAGGCGATAAATATGAAGAGAATAAAGTGAGTGATGAAATTTTGGCAAAAGAATGTTACGACATCGATTTAATTATTGGGGGCCATACTCACCGGTTTTTTCCACAACCCAGAAAATATAAAAATAAGAGGGGAGGAGATGTTTTAGTAAACCAAGTGGGCTGGGGAGGGATCAATTTAGGGCGTTTGGATTATATTTTTTCCGGAAATACCAACAAAAATTCGTCAAAAGTGCATACTGTGGTTGAAGTGATAAAAACAAGCAAATAAAAAAATTTTTTTTTCAACATAAAGTGTACATATTCGCAGTCCTAATTTTTTTTCAGAAAGTTTTCAACATGTGAAAAAAATAGGATAACTTGAACAACAGAGAAAATTATAACTGATTCTATAAAATTGCACATTTATTAGTATGACTAAGACTGCTGAAATTGTTTGGACAAACTGCTTAAAGATTATCAAAGACATTGTAGAATGGCAACATTATAAAACATGGTTTGAACCGATAACCCCTGTTGAATTAAAAGGCAACGTTTTGATGATTCAAGTGCCTAGTCAGTTCTTCTACGAGTACCTCGAGGAGCACTATGTTACACTCTTAGCTAAAACTTTAAAACGTGAGTTAAGTAAAGAAGCAAGGCTAGAATATCGTATCATGGTTGATAGTGGAAATTCAAATGCCCGTAATGGGTCAATGGATATTCCTGCACGTGGTTCGAAATCTATTAATAACAATGAAATGAATTTTCCATTGGTAATTGATAATCCTGTAAAGAATCCATTTGTTATTCCAGGATTGAAAAAAATGCAGATTGATCCTCAATTGAATCATATGTACACTTTCGATTCATTTATTGAAGGGGATTGTAATAGAGTAGCAAGAAGAGCAGGAAAAACAGTAGCTGAAAAGCCTGGTGCAAATTCTTTTAACCCGCTTGTAATATATGGTGGCGTTGGATTAGGTAAAACGCATCTTGCACAAGCTATTGGCAATGAAGTTAAAAGATTACATCCATCAAAAGTGGTATTGTATGTAAGCAGTGAAAAATTTATTAATCAATTTCAAGACCATAGTCGTAATAATGCCATTAATGATTTTATTCATTTTTATCAATTGATAGATGTATTGATGATAGATGATGTACAATTTTTTAGTAGAGCAGAAAAAAGTCAAGATGCCTTTTTTGCCATCTTTAATCATTTGCATCAAAGTGGAAAACAATTGGTTTTAACTTCTGATAAACCTCCAAAGGATTTAGATGGAATGCAAGAAAGGTTATTAAGTAGATTTCGTTGGGGTTTGAGTGCCGATTTACAAATTCCAGATTATGATACACGTATTGAGATCTTGGAGAAGAAGATGAAGAATGATGGGTTAGATATGCCGAAGGAAGTAGTAAAATATGTGGCATATAATATTAACACGAATGTTCGCGAATTAGAAGGTGCATTAATTTCATTATTGGCGCAATCTTCTTTGAATAAAAAAGAAATTGATGTAGAGTTAGCAAAGAAGGTATTACGCAATTTTGTAAAAACGAGTAGTAAGGAAATTACCATTGATGCAATTCAGAAAATGGTTTGCGAGTATTTTGATGTTCCTTATGAAAGATTGTTACATAAAACACGAAAAAGAGAAATTGTACAAGCTCGTCAAATTACTATGTATTTAGCTAAAGCATTTACCAAAAACTCATTAAAAACAATTGGTGAACATTTTGGTGGAAGAGACCATACAACTGTTATACATTCTTGCCAAACTGTAAAAGACTTAATGGATACAGATTCTATTTTTCGTGAAAACGTGATGGAATTAACGCAGAAAGTGCAATTAGCTGCGATGTAAATTCAATTTTCAAGTATAAATATTTTTTACATCCCAAGTATTATGGCTTGGGATGTTTTATTTTAAGGAATTGACCATCATTTTTTGGCGGTTAGCCTTCAGGCTCTTATTTTTGCAACCCCCTCTGAAAAGAGTAAGGACGGTGAGGTGGGTGAGCGGCTCAAACCAGTAGTTTGCTAAACTGCCGTACGGGTTAAACTGTACCGAGGGTTCGAATCCCTCCCTCACCGCTAAAACGGC
>JAYTXG010000093.1:0-1848 GCA_043743375.1 Sphingobacteriia bacterium | reverse complement strand
TTTGGAATAGTATTGGCTTGGGGGGTTATTACTTTCAAAGGTTTATAGGATCATCTTTCATAAAACCCATTTCAACAAGCTTGTTAACCAATTCAACTCTTGACTGAACATTCAACCTTTCATAGGCAGTATCTCTATAATTTTCAACCGTTTTTTCGGAAACATTCATTTCAAGAGCAATTTCTTTTAAAGTAAGATTAGTGAGTTTAAGTTTTAAGAAACAAATTTCTTTATGGGTAAAAGATACATTACCAATAAAGCCAAATCGTTTCCAATTTAACTGTTCAACACTTGCTTTTCTGTAATAAAAATTTTTTAAAAACCCAGTTTCCATTAATTCTGAAAAAACAGATTCGAAATTAAATTTCGAATCTGTTTTGGCTAAATACCCATGAATACCTCGATTAAATAGGTTGACGATACTATTTTCATCTACAACATAAGAGATGATTAATACTTTAGTGTTTGGATATAATGCTAATATTTCTATTGCAGTGGTTTCACCATCCATTATGGGCATACTCAAGTCTAAAATAGCAATATCAGGAATTTGATTAGAATCACTTATTGCTTTTAATAATTCTTTACCATTACACCCAACAGCAATAATAGTAGTATTAGGTGCTTGGGATTTGATCATAGAAATTAGCCCTTCTCTAACCAAACTATGATCATCAGCATAAGCAATTAATAAGTTAGATGACATTATAATGTTGGTTATTGGATTTTAAGTAATAAATAAAGATTAAAAATAAATTAAAAAAGGGGTAAACACCCCTTTTTTGGGTGAAATTTATTCGACAATTTACATCTTGTAAAATTTTAGCTAAAAGTGTTTGATAAATATGTTTATTGACATGACAACTAAATTTAAAAACAATATTTCTTTAAAACTAAATTCCAAAAAACGAAATTTTTTTTTATTAGAATTTTAATTCTCACTTTAACATTCGCTACATTCCTGATTGCATGTAACAAGAGTCAAACAAAACAATCTGAGATATCTGAGAGCGTAAAGTTGTTGAATAAGTCGCTAAATATAGCCGAGAAATCAATGATCCCAACTGTAGAATTTACATTTAATAAGCTAATTAAAAACCAACGCCCTTCCGTAAAGGAAATTGAAGAAATTGTTAGACCTAATTTTATTGCAAATAAGTTGGAATTAAACGACAGCGTTTCTTCAGAAGTAGTTCAAAATTTTAAAAAGAAATTTTTGCAAGATGTTGAAACAGGATCATTGATAACAAGACAAGAATTTATAGATTATGGTGTCAAAATACTTCAAGATATAGAAAATGAAATAGATAGAAACGAAATTTCTTTAATAATAACTCATACTACAGTACTTACAGATTATATACTTGAAAATGGTCAACAAATGCAATTAATGTTAGGCTCTGCAAAACCTAATATTCCTAAAAATAATATTACTGGCGATTATGAAGTTGTTAAGGTTGCACAAGTTATTGCTGTTTTAAAAGTTGTACTATTTGTTGCAAAAATAATTGCAACAGTTGATAAAATTGCTGGCATACTAATACCTGGATACAGTGAGTGGTGTTACGATATTGATTTGTGTACGTATGTATCTAAAACCGCTGGATATCTTTCATTATTATATACTTTATATGAACTTGCTGAATAGAATTTTTAAAGATAGTCTCATAAAAAGCAGATTATAGATTTATCAAATAGTATATCTAGATATGAAAAAATGTTTCTTTATTTTGTTTTTTTGTCCATTTTTAATTAATGCTCAAAACGATTCTAGTTTACATAGACCATTTGCAATTGAATTAGGAGTCAATTTATTAACTTTGCCATTAGAATCATTTGGAAACACAG
>JAYTXG010000092.1:0-1745 GCA_043743375.1 Sphingobacteriia bacterium | reverse complement strand
CCTTCATTAATAATCGGCAATTCGCTGCTTAGTTTATCGTGACCAATTACATAAATATAATTCAACGTATCACCAGTTTTACGTTCAGTATCTACTCTTCCAATCATATCGGTGTTTAAATCAACTGAAGTTTTATCCATTGGAAAAATAGGGTGTTCAGAGTAGTAGTTAGAACCTATCAGCCCTTTTTCTTCACCACTCACTGTCATAAAAACCATTGTTCTTCTTGGTTTAATTCCTTTTTTAGCTGCAGCCGCAAATGCTTCTGCCATTTGCATTACACCAACGGTTCCAGAGCCATCATCATCGGCACCGTAATAAATTACGTCTCCTCTTTTACCTAAATGATCATGGTGACCAGTTAAGAAAACGTATTCATCTTTTTTATCAGTACCAGGAATAATTCCTAGCACATTACTACTTTGTAAATCGGCAGTAGTTTTGATTGCACTTAATTTTACTTCCGAAACATATTTTCCTTTTTGTAAAGCGGCTAAATTGCTAATACTTTGTTTAGCAGTTCTTCCTGTAAGTGCTGTAGCAACATTTTCGGAAATGGTTGCCATAATAAATGAAGTAGCAGTGGATTTTGTAAAATATACATTCCCCTTTAAAGTAGTGGCTGTTTTAAGTGGGAAATTATTAGATACAATAAAAACACCTATTGCTCCTAAGGTTTGAGCGTTATTTACTTTTGCAATAGTTGATGCTGGTCCAGGTATTCTTGATCCTGCTAGTACTGGCGGAGCTTTAAATCCTTCTGGCGCGCCATCTAATACCACCACCACTTTTCCTTTTACATCCAATCCTTCATAATCGTTCATTTTTGGTTCTGCATTTACAATACCGTAGCCCACAAACACAATATCATTTACTAAAAAATCGCCTGAAACTAATCCTCGCATTGAAAAGAAAAAGTCTTTATCCCACTCAAAATTTACTCCATTCACGCGCAATTGTTTAGCAGTAATTTCATCTTGATATACAGGATAATACTGTTGGTAGCTGGTACCATTACCTGGGAGCAATCCTATTTTTTTAAAATGGTCTTCAATAAAAGCCGCTGCTTTTCTTTCTCCTGGCATTGCAGTTTCTCTACCTTCCATTTCGGCACTAGCCAAAATAGTTAGTTTTTCTTTCATCGATTGAGCGGTGATAACTTTTGCATACTTAAATGCAGGTGTTTCTTTTTGAGCAATTGCAAAGCTGGCACTAAATAAAAGTACTAGTAAAATTGTTTTTTTCATGTGTATTCTTTATGGGTTTATTTACAAGCAATTTTTTCTACGCGTGTTGCGTGCCTTCCTCCTTCAAAAGGAGTATTCATAAATAGTTCAATCATTTGTTGCGCCAAAGCTAGCGCAACAAAACGCGATGGTATACAAATTATATTCGCATTATTGTGCATACGAGTAAGTTGGGCAATATCATTTTGCCAACACAACCCCGCACGAATTCCTTGGTGTTTATTGGCTGTAATACTCACTCCATTTGCACTTCCACAGAGTAGTATTCCAAATGCTGCTTCTCCACTTTCTACTGATAATGCAGTTGGGTGCGCAAAGTCGGGGTAGTCAACAGAATCTGATAAATAAGTTCCAAAATCTTTAATAGCAAATCCTTTTTCGGATAACCATTTTACAATGGCTGTTTTATATTCAAGTCCGGCATGATCACAACCTATTGCAATGGGTAAGGAGGCATCAAATACATAACTCATATCAAATGATTTACAATTTATAACT
>JAYTXG010000091.1:0-15957 GCA_043743375.1 Sphingobacteriia bacterium | reverse complement strand
CTTTTTAATGGAAAAATAAATTCAACAAGTGCTGGAATAATGATAGGTTATCAATTTCAATTATTAACAAAATTAGTACTAGATTTTCAAATAATTGGTGGCCATTATGGAACAAGTAAAGGAGATCTCAATTTTGTTGCTCAGCTTTCACCTCTAGAACAACAAAGCCTTAGAGACAATTTAAATAAAATTGATGCAACTCCATTTAAGTTTACAAGTACTGTTAATGCAAATGGTGCAATCATCAATACAGATGGCCCTTGGGCAGGAATACGTGGATTAAATATTGGACTTGGACTTAGATTTTAAACACTCAAATTTTCTAACATATCTTTTGTCATCTTATCCAAATCATATCGTGGCTTCCAGCCCCAATCATTATTGGCAATACTATCATCAATACTTTGAGGCCAGCTGTCGGCAATTGATTGCCTGTAATCTGGTTTATATTGTATGGTAAAATCTGGAATATACTTTTGCAAAGAAGTAGCAATTTCTTTAGGAGAAAAACTCATTCCTGAAACGTTGTAAGATGTTCTTACAGTAATTTTTTCAGCAGGTGCATTCATCAACTCAAGTGTTGCTCTTATTGCATCCGGCATATACATCATGGGTAAATAAGTGTCTTCTCGCAAAAAACAATTGTAACTTTTTGTTTCTAACGCTTCTAAATAAATTTCAACAGCATAGTCTGTAGTTCCACCCCCAGGTGCCGACTTGTAACTAATCAATCCTGGATAACGCAAGCTCCTCACATCTACTCCATATCGCTGGTGATAATAGTTGCACCAAAACTCACCTGCGTATTTGCTAATTCCATAAACAGTTATTGGTTCAATAACTGTTTTTTGCGGACAATTAATATGGGGTGAAGTAGGACCGAATACTGCAATACTGCTAGGCCAATAAATTTTATGTAATTTTTCTTCTCGAGCAATATCCAACACATTTAATAATCCCTGCATATTTAAATGCCAAGCTAAACTAGGGTTCTTCTCTCCTGTTGCAGAAAGTATAGCGGCTAATAAATAAATCTGAGTGATATTCTGACGAATTACTTGCACATGCAACATTTCTTTATTCATTACATCTAGGCTAACATAAGGCCCTGTTCCATGCAATAAAGGGTTTTCTTCTCTCAAATCTGAAGCTACCACATTGCTATTACCATATTGCTTACGGAGTGCTAAAGTTAATTCAACACCTATTTGTCCGGATGCACCAATTACTAAAATCTTATCTTTTCTAGAAGGCATATTCAATCGTTTAGAAAGGCAAAGGAACGGAAAAAAGGATTATAGTAGTTATATCATCGATATTAACATTTTTATGATTCCAATGATCAGGCAATTAAAATTATATTTAATTACCTTGTGTATGTAAAAATATCAACAACATGCTCCCTTCATACTTAACTGATCTTTTTGATAAACAACAATACAACAACAATTCATTTTTTTTAATTGCCGGGCCTTGTGTTGTTGAAAGCGAAGAAATAGTTATGGAAATTGCAGATACAGTTTATACTATTTGTAAAAATTTAGGAATACCCTATGTATTTAAAGCAAGTTACAGAAAAGCAAATCGTACAAGTGCTAGTTCATTTACTGGTATTGGAGATGATAATGGATTAATGCTTATTAAAAAAGTTGGTGACCATTATAATTTACCAACCACTTCCGATATTCATGCACATGAAGAAGCAGCTATTGCAGCCCCATTTATAGATGTCTTACAAATACCTGCATTCTTATGTAGGCAAACAGATTTATTATTGGCAGCAGCAAATACTAACAAAATTATAAATGTAAAAAAAGGTCAGTTTTTAAGTGGCGAATCGATGCAGTTCGCAGTTGATAAAATTAAGAAAGCAGGTAATCACAAAATATTATTAACAGAAAGAGGAAATACATTTGGATATCAAGACCTTATTGTTGATTATAGAAATATTCCAGCTATGCAAAAAAATGGTGTGCCAGTAATTATGGACTGTACCCATTCATTACAACAACCTAATCAAACAAGTGGAGTTACAGGTGGTAATCCGCAAATGATTGGCACCATTGCAAAAGCTGCAATTGCAACAGGTGCAAACGGACTATTTATTGAAACACATCCTAATCCTTCAGTAGCAAAAAGCGATGGCGCCAATATGTTACGGCTCAATCAATTAGCACCTCTATTAGAAAAATTAGTTAGGTTAAGAGAAGCAGTTGTAAAAAACGAATTAAACTAAATTTATGAAGCAAATTATTATTATTACTAGTATACTTTTCTCTGTTATTTTTACCAATGGGCAAAGCCTTGATGCCTTATTAAAAAAATCAACCAATGAATTTTCGAAAATAAATAAGGGGAGTCAAGTTTCAAGTAATGAAATTTCTAATGGATTAAAAGAAGCGTTAAGTATTGGAGTAACAAAAGGCACTAATTTATTGTCGCAACCCGATGGTTTTTTTGCAAATGCTGCACTTAAAATTTTACTCCCTCCAGAAGCAAAAAAAATCGAGTCAACTTTAAGAAGTGTTGGAATGGGTAAGCAGGTTGATGAAGCAATATTAAACATGAATAGAGCAGCAGAAGATGCTTGCAAAAGTGCAACACCCATTTTTACCAATGCTATCAAACAAATGACAGTAACAGATGCTATTGGAATTTTAAAAGGAGCTGATACCGCAGCTACAAGTTATCTACAAGCAAAAACAACTGCTGAATTAACCAATGCATTTAGGCCTATTATTGATAACTCACTTCAAAAAACAAATGCAAATAATCAATGGAAAGTTTTGGTAAATGCGTATAACCAATTTAGTTTAAAGAAAATAAATCCAGATTTAGCTAGTTATGTAACCGAAAAATCTTTAAGTGGAATTTATCAGCAAATAGCAATTGAAGAAAAAGAAATTAGGAAAAATCCGGCAGCTAGAACAACTGATTTATTAAAGAAAGTATTTTTAAATTAACTGGCCATCAAACCATCAAGGTTATTGGTCTTTTTAACGATACTCCTGATTTGCATATCAAGCTCATTAGCACTTTCGATCAAGTGATCAAAAATTTCTTTATTATTTACAGAGTTACTATTATTCAATACTTCTATTACTCCAAGTATATTCGCTAAAGGCCTTCTCACTTCATGAGATTGAATAAACGCGATATCTCTCAAAACCTTATTCTGTGTTTTTAATTTCTCTTGAACAACAATATCGTCAGTAATATTTCTATTAGTACCAATTAATCGCAAGATTGTTCCAGAAGTAGATTTTTTTACTATCGCATGAGACTCAATATGCCTGACCCTTCCATTTGGTGTAATAATGCGGTAAACTGCAGAATCAGTTTCTCTTTTACCTGCCACCAATTGAGAAATGATTCTTTGCATCATTTCAAGATCATCAGGATGAATACACCTTTTCCAAATTTTAAAAGCGGTTAGTGGAGAATCTCTTTCATACCCATATAACTCATACATTTTATCATCCCAAATAATATGATTATTATCCAAATCAACCTCCCAAATACCAATCTTAGCCGAGTCTGTTGCAAGTGTAAGGCGTTGCAATAATTCTTCTTGTTCTATTTGGGCTTGCCTTCTTCTTGTTATATCATTTTCAATCGACATAAAACCAATATGAATATTGTTCTCATCAAACAGAGGTTGACAATCAACTTCAACCCATATCGCATTCCCATTTTTGGCATAACTTAAAAATTCTTCTTTAAATGCGAGCTTATTATCTAAAGAATATTTTAACCTCACTCTTGTTCTTTCTTCTACTTTTGGACCGTCTAGTGAATAGCCAATTTTTTTACCTTTAACTTCATCTAATGTATAACCACTTATTCTTGTAAATCCTTCATTTACCCAAATAATTTGTTGATCTACATCTGCTATTAATACTGAATTTGTAGTGTTATGTGCAACAAGCGCCAATCTTTTTACTTCATCTTCACTTTTTGCTAAAGCAGCTTCTACTTTTTTGCGAGATGTAATATCAAAAATACTCCCATCAATATAAGTGTTGCTTGTTGCAGGATCAAAATTAACGCCACCTCTTTCAAAAACCCACCGTATTTCATTATCCTTATGAATAATGCGGTACTCCATTTCATACTTATGTTTATTACCGATAGCAATTGCAATTGCTGATTCTACCATTACAATATCATCTTTATAAATTAGTCCATCATATCCAATTTTTCTGTTTGTAGAAAAATAAGATGATGGATAACCTGTAAGTAGTTCAATTCCTTCACTAAAAAAATTAAATGTTAAGCTTTCATCCACAACGCATCTATATATAACCCCTGGAATATGATCAATGAAAGAATAGTTTTGTTGATGAAGAGTTGCTTTAATATTATCAGACAAATCGGAAGTTTTATTTACTACAGATTGCGAATTTGTTACATCATGGCCAATTGAAATAATACCAATAATTGCACCTTGTTCATTTTGCAAAGCAGAAATTTCCCAAGTTGTCCAAAAATATTCTTCCACTTCAGAGGCTTTACGCACAGTTACAGTTACCTGTTTTTCAGGATTTTTTATACATTCTCTGGCTGCATCATTACACAATTTTACGTCATCTGCATATACTGTTTGTGCAAAACTATGTAATAGTAAATCGATAGCTAGATGAGAAAATTTATATTGAAAAAGTGGATTTATGTACAAGAATCTCCCCTCCAAATCTGTTACGACTACAGAGAAGATCAATGAATTCAATAGCTGACGAGGAAACAGCTTATCTGCTTTCAAATGATCCATAGAGTGTGTACAATTAGCCTTATAAACTGTTGACTTTAAATAATCTTGCGTTTACAATGGATTAAATTAAGCTGTAAAGTATATGAGTATACTAAAAAAATCAAATAAAGATACCAACCACCCCAATTTTAATGATTCAATCAATCAAAATACCTTCTAGTTGGTATAAAAAAAGGCCCTAAAAAAGGGCCTTGATAATTGTAAAAAAAGAGTAAAATAAATTAAATATCGATTGCTTCGCCGTATGCTGCAGCAGTAGCTTCTTTTAATCCCTCACTCATTGTAGGATGAGGGTGTATTGAATTTAAAATTTCGTGGGCAGTAGTTTCTAATTTGCGAGCAACAACAGCTTCTGCAATTATTTCAGTAACGTTACTACCAATCATATGGCATCCTAAAAATTCACCATACTTTGCATCATAAATAACTTTTACAAATCCTTCAGTTGCACCCGCAGCAGATGCTTTACCACTTGCCATAAAAGGAAATTTACCTATTTTAATTTCATAGCCGGCTTCTTTTGCTGCTTTTTCTGTATATCCAACACTTGCAATTTCTGGTATGCAATAGGTACAACCAGGAATATTATTGTAGTCTATTACTTCTGGCAAATGATTAAATTTCTTTTCCATATAAGCAATATGTTCGGCAGCATTTATTCCTTCTTTAGATGCAACATGTGCTAAAGCTTGACCCGGAGAGCAATCTCCAATTGCATAAATACCTGCCATAGAAGTTTGTTGATATTTGTCAACAATAATTCTGCCCTTATCTGTTTTAATGCCATTTTCTTCTAAACCAATATTTTCGATATTAGCAGTGTAGCCAACTGCACTTAAAACAACATCAGCTTCTAATACAATCATAGTGCCATCTTGTTTTTTAACAGATGCTTTTACCCCTACTCCTGAAATATCAACCGATTCAACAGATGCATTGGTCATAACATCAATACCCGACTTCTTATATTGCTTTTCTAATTCTTTAGAAATATCTTCATCTTCAATAGGAACAATTCGTGGTAAGAATTCAACAATTGTTACTTTAGTTCCCATACTATTGTATACATAAGCAAATTCAACTCCTATTGCACCGCTTCCAACAATGATCATGCTTTTTGGTTGAATAGGCAAAACCATTGCTTCTCTGTAACCAATTACTTTAGTGCCATCTTGTTTTAAATTAGGCAATTCTTTACTTCTACCTCCTGTTGCTATAATTATATTTTTAGCTTCAATTAATTGTTTAGAACCATCAGCAGCAGTAACTTCTAACTGGCCTTTTGCTTTAATTTTTCCATATCCCATCACCACATCTATCTTATTCTTCTTCATTAAGAACTGAACGCCTTTGCTCATTTTATCAGCTACACCTCTGCTTCTTTTTACCACTGCACCAAAATCGTGTTGAACTCCTGTTGCATTAATACCGTAATTAGCACTGTGCTTCATATATTCGTATACTTGAGCACTTTTAATCAATGCTTTTGTAGGAATACAACCCCAGTTTAAGCACACACCACCTAAACTTTCTTTTTCTATAATAGCTACTTTTAAACCCAATTGAGAAGCACGAATAGCTGAGGGATATCCACCAGGCCCACTACCGAGCACAATTACATCATATGCCATAATTACTAGAATTGATTTTGTTATTAAACAAATTAAGAGGGCAAAAATACTCGCAATTAATCAAACTGAAAAAAGAGAATAATGTAGTTTATTCAAAGAATACTCTTATTGTTTGATAAAACCATTTGTTTCCAGCTGAAGCACCCGACTTCTGCATCTGTTCATTATATCCTTGTAAACCAAATAAACCAGCCATATTCCCGTTTCTTAGTGCTATTTCGAGATATCCAGCTGAATTAAACCAAGCCATTTTATCATGTTCCGACACTCCTGAATAATTATTACTTAATTTTTGAATGATTTCATCTCTTTTAAACATGATTTTAAAGTTTCTACCTTTACCATGTTCTTCAAAATCTGCCTTCGTTATATTGATTACTACATTCTCAAAATTGTCGATGAATAAAATCTGTCCTTCTATCCAATCAGGACCAGCGGTAGGGCGTAGTGGATATTTTTCTACAATTTCTTTGGCAAATGCTCCAGCAGATGTCAGTCTTTGATATTCCTCCAATCGTAATAATGCAGCTGCCAAATCACCAGTAATAGTGAGCAAATCTGCATTTTTTGAAATAGGCACTTTAATGATTTCAGCAGGTTTTTCTCCCGCAATCATGGTAATTAGGCCATTATCTGGACAAATAATATATTGATTATGATAGTTTGCAATTAAAAAATGATCCTGCGACGATTCAAAAACATTCACCAAAATAAGATGGTAAGTTCCTTCTGGATAATATTTAAAGGCATTATTGCAAGTGTAGGCAGCTAATGGAAAATTAGTTTGAGACAGATAATGAGTAATATCAACAGTATTAAGTGATGGTATTGCACGTAAAAATTGACCTTTTATGGCGCCAACGATGTAATCCCGCTGGCCAATATCTGTTGACAAGGTAAGAATGGGCATTCTATTTGCTAAACGCCTAATGAAAGCAAGTTATTTTACTAACTGCCCGTTTTTAAAGAAAAAATTACGAATTAATTTATCTGTAAAGCCAGGAAAAAATTTATTCATAAAAACTGTACGCTTACCATTGAATGTAAGCACCAAAGTTCTTTTTCTTTTTTCAATTGCTTTAATGATATGAATGGCACATTGTTCTGAGCTCATCATTTTTGATTCATCCATTGGCGACTCACCTTGTGCCTTGCCCATTTTATTTAATGCTACATTTCGAATATTAGAAGTAGTGAACCCCGGGCAAACCCACATTACATTGGTGCCAGTTTCTAGCAATTCGGTTCTAAGAGATTCTAACCAACCATTTACTGCAAATTTAGAAGCAGAATACCCACTTCTTCCTGGCAAACCTCTATAACCTGCTATTGAAGAAATGCCAACAATTGTTCCTTTATTTTTTAAGACATGAGGCAATGCAAATTTTGTGCAAAAAACAGTTCCCCAAAAATTAATATCCATTACTTTGCGCATAGTATCTATTTCAACTTCATTTACAAGAGATCGCATAGAAACTCCGGCATTATTAATTAATATATCAATTGTGCCAAATTGCTTGATAACAACATTAATGAAATTTTCACAATCTTGCTCTTTGCTTACATCAGCAGTATGGATAACTAAAGGTTTACCTGAATAGAGAGATTGTAGATGGTATAACTTATCGTAATTTCTACCACAAGTAGCCACTTTAGCACCCAGATCTAAAAATGCAGCAACTAGGGCTTTCCCAATTCCTTCGGAACCACCAGTAATAACTACTACTTTATTGTTGAATACAGACATGATTAACTATTTTAAGAATATTGCAAATGTATGCAGAAGAAAATGGCTAAAAAAGGATAACTCTACCAAAAAAACATAAAAAAATTTGGCTAAGGTTTTATTTCGCTTATTTTTGCAACCCAAAATAAAGATATTGATAACAATATTTTTTAGATTCTGTAGCTCAGTTGGTAGAGCAATACACTTTTAATGTATGGGTCCTGGGTTCGAGTCCCAGCGGGATCACAAAAGACTTTCAAAAACTGAAAGTCTTTTTTATGTCCATAAATGAATAAATTGTGAATATTTACATTCTATGAAAGTTAGCCTGATATTTTTAATAATTTTTATCCCAATAACTATAATAGCGCAAAAGGAATTTCCAATTTATATTGACAAAATTCCAAATAGTATTCCTTGTGAAATGAAGGAGTTCACTGGTAAAAATCCTACTGGTAAAGCCTTTTTTGCAAATATTACTAACCCTACCCTCACTGTTTATATTCCTGCGAAAAAAGATTCTTTAAGAACAGCCATTTTAATCTGCCCAGGCGGAGGCTATTCAAGAGTAGTTGTAGAACATGAAGGAATAGAAGTTGCAAAAGCTTTTAATGAAATTGGAATTACAGCTTTTGTTTTAAAATACCGATTACCGAACGACACTTGTATGACCAACAAAGAAATTGTTCCATTACAAGATGCACAACAATCTATTAAATTAATTAGAGATCATGCAAAAGAATACGATATCAATCCAAATAAAGTAGGTGTAATAGGTTTTTCAGCAGGAGGGCATTTAGCCAGCACTTTAGGCACAAAATTTCAAACAAATTATATTAACAATAAAGAAAATACCAATCTTCGTCCCGATTTTATGTTATTGTGTTATCCGGTAATTAGCATGCAAAAAAATATTTGTCATGAAGGATCTAGAGATCGACTAATTGGCAAAACGCCACCTGAGCTATTAACTCAACTTTTTTCTACTGAATTACAAATTACTTCCGAAACACCAATTAGCTTTATAATTCATTCGCAAGATGATAAAACAGTTCCTGTAATCAACAGCATTCGATTTTATGAAGCGCTGCTAAATAATAAAGTAAAAGCAGAAATGCATGTATATCAATCTGGTGGCCATGGTTTTGGATTATATAATGAGAATCAACCTCAGCATTGGTTTGACCTTGCGAAAAAATGGTTTTTATTGAATAAGTTGATCAGTAATAAATTAACCAATTGAATATTAATATTTCGGCCAACTATAGTTCATATTAAAAAAAACTGCCTTGCAATTAAGCAAGACAGTGCTAAAAAGTACTGATCAAAACTATTTCTTATCCGCAGCTGCTTTCAATCCCCAAACTTGCAAACGAGCTTTCTTATCATTCACGTTAGATACAGTTTTATAAACAAATGCAATTTTTTTAATATTACGTTCGCCGCCGTTTAAATCTATTACCCTACTATACCCTTCTGGTTTAATAGAGGAATTAATTTCTACTTTTTGGGAATCACCACCAGAATAAAATACTTCGATTTCTCTCAAATCAATCGGTGCATTTTGCACTTGAAATTTTATTGCCGAGAATCCATTTGAACCAATGATATTAATTACATCTCTTTCTTTTTGAAAATCTACTACCATCTTCCCTATTTTATGCCAACCGTTTTTATCGCCAATTACAATTCGAGTTTTTTGAGCTTTTAAAGTGGTTGTTAACCCTGCTATTGCTAGCAATGAAACCATTAAAAATTTTTTCATTTATTGTAGTTTTATTTGTAACTTAATTGTTACAAAGCAAATATCTAACAGCTAATCATATAAGCTGTTATAGAATTATGATTATAATTTACATCTGTTACACATCGCTTTTATTTCTAGGACAAATACTTAGTTTTCTCGCCGCTCTTTTTTGCTATTGGCATTATTTTTCCAATCGTTATGCTTTGGATGGTTCTCATTTACATAGTATTTAACTTCCCTGCTATCTCTTATTGGCTCTTGATTGTGTTTATTCCAATATGAAATATATTTTACACGATGTTTATTAAAACGGAGGTAAGGATTTTTTTCATTAATAACAACTTTATATCCATGGTATAAATCAAAGTTGCTATACCGAGTGGGTAAAGTTGATGAAGTAACCCATTTCCCGTTAATCAAAAACATATATTTTCTAGATCTTACATTATAATATGATTCTATTTCTGGCATATAATAGTTCTCTGCAAGATCGTACCCAACAGGCCCCCAAATTGGCTGTGAACTACTGTTAACAGAAGCGTGTGTTTGTGCATTTAAAAAAAAAGGATTACTAAGGCAGCAAAATAAAATTGCAAATAGGAACTTTTTTTTCATTTTTGTTTATTGTGTCTTTGCTATTAAAATTTACTAATGCAGACCATTGCTTTTTTTAGCTACAAAGCCAACCACTTAATTGTTGTCATCGTCTTTTTTATCACGATCTTTTTTATCATGGTCTTTTTTATCCTTGCCCTTACCTTTACCATTTCCATTGTTGCCATAATCATCGTCCTTATTCTTCCACTCTTTATGCCTCGGATGATTTTTAATTTCATAGTATTTATCCTCTCTGCTATCTCTTATTACTTCTTGATCGTGTTTATTTCTATATGAAATATATTTTATACGATCATCATTAAAATGGAGATACGGATTTGGTTCATTAATAACTACTTTATATCCACGGTATAAATCATAGTTAATATTGCGAACAGGTAAATTGTAAGAAGTAACCCATTTCCCGTTATTCATATATGTATACTTTCGAGAACCTACGTTGTAGTATGATTCAATTTCCGGCAGATAATAATTGTCTACACGATCGTACCCAACTGGCCCCCAAATTGGCTGAGAACCAATATTGACATTAAAGCGTATTTGTGCATTTAATAGGCATGGCGCACTAAAGGTGCATAGAAGAAGTGCAAATAGAAGTTTTGTTTTCATTTTTTTATTTTTAATGTGATAAATCAGTTTTTATTTTTTAAACTTTTTGCAATTGAATCTGTTTTTCGCTTTTTTTCTTTTTTATTAAAATACCCCTTCAATAAAAAATTGTGTTTTGCAGCTTCCATATTTTCATTCAAGCCAATTGCAGCTTTATCCATTGTTTTAGCAGTTTTTTTAGCAGAATTAACTGTACTAGCTAAATCATTGGCAATTTTATCGTCATTAATTAATTTACCCAATGTGCCTTTACCATTATTCACTTTACTAAAAATAGCACTGAGATGACCAGATAAAGTGTCCATATTATTTATAACACTTTCAATGCGCAATCCAATTTTTTCGGCTTTTGAAGTAATATTGTTCATATCAAAGGGGTTAACAGTTAGCAGAGTGCCATTTTCGGCAATAAGTGCTGTAGCCAATTCTCCATGAGAAATTTGTATCAACTTATCCCCCATCAATCCATCACTCACAATACTTGCCTTACTATCTTTTTTTAAGAATTGAAGCATTTTCTTTTGTACAACAATTTCTACATTAACACTTGTATCATTTGTTATTTCAATATATTTCACAGTACCAATATTTATTCCTGCGAAACGAACGTAGCTTCCTTCTTGCAAGCCCGATACCGTTTTATAGTTGATAAATAATTTAACAGTACTCCTAAATAAGTTTTTTTGATTCCCAATAATAAAAATCATTGTGAGAAAAACCACTAATCCAAGTACAACAAAAATGCCAGTCTTTATTTTTTGTGAATTTTGTATGAACATATTATTTTATTTAAAAAATGAACTAATAAAAGGGTCAGAACTATTTTCCAATTCATCGTAAGAACCCTCTGCAAAACATTTACCCTCATGCATCACAACTATTTTGTCGGCTGTTAAACGGGCACAAGACATATCATGCGTTATGATAATAGAAGATGCATTATACTTTTTTTGAATACTCCTTATTAACATACTAATTTCTTTAGATGTTACAGTATCTAAACCTGTAGTGGGTTCGTCGTAAAGTATAATTGATGGGTTTACAATCAACATCCTTGCTAATGCTAACCGCTTTCTTTGTCCGCCAGACAGATCAGAAGGCATTTGATCAATAATTTCAGCCAGTCCAATGTCTTCCAAAGCTTGCTTTGATCTTTTTTCTATTTCATTTAAATCAGTAATATGTAAAACACGTTGCAATGGGAAAGCTAAATTTTCTCTTACAGTCATGCTATCGTACAAAGCCCCATGCTGAAATAAAAAACCAATATGAGTTCGTAATTCTTTTAACGCTGTTGGACTTATGTTTTTTATCTCTTGATCTAAAACAAGAATTTTTCCATCGTCTGGAACAATCATACCAGCAATACATTGAATAGAAACACTTTTTCCCTGTCCACTTTTACCTATTACTACTAAATTTTCACCTTTATGCAAAACGAGGCTAAGCCCTTTTAAAACGGCTACACCATTAAATGATTTTTTAAGATCTGTAATATTGATTACATTATCCATAAACTAATTATATATAAATACACTGGTGATTTGAACAGCTAAAGCATCTATGATTATGATCCAAAATGAAGCTGATACAACTGCAGAATTTGCAGCAATACCTACACTCTCAGTTCCTTTATTCGCATGAAATCCTTTGTAACAACCAATAAAACCGATGATAAACCCAAAGAAAAATGTTTTGATTAGAGCAGGGAAAAAATCAGAAAAAACAAGCGATTCAAATGATTTATTGAAATAAAGGATAGCCGACATATTCCCAGAAATATTTGTTCCAAAATAACCACCTAAAAAAGAAAATACGTCAGATAATATCACTAATATAGGAACCATAAAAATGCATGCAAGTATTCTAGTTACTACCAAATATTGTACTGGATTTGCAGCAGAAACTTCCATTGCCGCAATTTGTTCAGTTACTTTCATACTTCCTAGTTCTGCGCCAATACCTGAAGCAATTTTACCAGCGCAAATAAGTGAAATAATTACTGGACCCAATTCTCTAATTATAGAAATAGCTACCATATTAGGCACGTAACCAGCTGCACCAAATGTTTTGAGGGTAGGTTGAGATTGAAGTGTAAGTACAAATCCTAAAACAAACCCTGTTACTAAAACAATGTTTAGCGACTTATAACCAATAAAATAACATTGCTTAATAAGTTCATTCCATTCAAATCCTTTTGAAAAAAGGTTTGTGATGAAGCCATTGAGAAATACAGTATAATCACCTACACCTTCTAATATATTTTTAGCCTGCAAACGAAAAGTAAAAAACATAAAGTAGTATTTAAAATGCCCATGGTTGTTAAACATGGGCATTTGATATTTTCATCTTAATAATAATCTGTGGTTTAATATATGGTCATTTCTACCCTTCTATTTTTTTGACGACCAGCATCTGTTTTGTTGGTGGCTATTGGTTGTGTTTTACCATAACCAACTGCTTCGATACGAGAAGAATTAGAACCCTGACTCACTAAATAACTTTTAACAGATTCTGCTCTATCTTTTGAAAGTTTCATGTTTGCAGCATCAGAACCTACACTATCAGTATGGCCTGCAAGTTTTAAACTAAATCCTTTTTTAACTAGTAGAGCAGCCAATCTATCTAAGTAAGGCAAAGAGCGAGGTCTAATAGTAGATTTTGCAAATTCGAATTCTAAGTTTTTAAATGTGTCTGTTACAATTAATTGATCTTCTGGTGTGATGATATAAGTTGTACTCTTTTCAATTTTAACAACCGTGTCTTTTATTGGCAAAGGAGGAACTGGTAACGGACAACCGCCGCCATCTACTTTAACGCCAGCTAATGTGTTAGGACATTTATCAAAATAATCACTTACGCCATCACCATCGCTATCCATTTTTAATCGGTTGAGATCTGCAAGCCTTTGATTATTTCTTGCTTCACTTGCAGCTAATTCTGCTTTTAATGCGTTGTTAGCATTGATCATATCGGTGGCAAGCTGAGCTGGTGGATTATGGCGAGCTAATTGAGGCTTTTTTGAATTACCTAATGAAAATTCTAGTCCGGCGTGGCCATAAGAAAATTTGTCGTTGTGAATAGGATCCTTAAAATAGCCATCTAATTCACTTCCGTCTACATAGCCCATACTATATCCTAAGTCAAGGTTAATACCTTGAGATAAATTTGCTTTAATGCCAAAACCTATTGGAACATAAAAAGTAGAAACACTTTCTACGGGTTTGAAGTTCACACTAGTTCCTGTTTTAGTTAGTAAAGTTGTATTATAATTTACTACTCCTGCTCCGATAGAAACATATGGCTGAAGAGAAGTGTGCAGTTGAGACCAATTGATGTTGCCTAATGTAGCAACAGTGCTTAAACTAAGCGCGTAATGAAGATCTGTAGTGTAAGAAGCATAAGGTCCTGGAGGAGGTACTCCAGCCCAAAGTTTATCATTATTTGCTTTTAATGTACCTCTTTGAGCATCCAATTGAATTCCGAATGTATGTGAGATTTGTTTCTTCAAATACACTCCATATCCTAATGATGTTTGCCAATTAGAGAAATCATTTCTTCCTCCGAAAGCAGAAAATGGAGCCATAGCACCTGCACTAATTCCAAAAGACCAAGTTCTGTAACCATCTATACCCTTAAACAAAGGAGGATTGACTTGATAAGTTGATCTTGTTGTTGTGTCTTGCGCAGAAATTCCAGATATGCATATGAATGCGACTGAAAAAAGACAAATAAATTGTAGTAGATATTTTCTCATAATAAATTTTTTAATCAACCCGTAATTAGGTAATGATTGATAATGTAAAGTTGAGGTATTGAATATCAAATATCTTACAGCATTGATTTTGAAAATTGCATTATTCACATATTAATTAAAAAAGCATCCATCAAAATTTATGATGAATGCTTTTGATTATGAACATGTAAACGATTAATTACAATGGTCGTCTGCCTTGTATAACTCTCAGCAAAACAACTATTATTGCAATTACTAATAGTATGTGAATTAATCCACTAGTACCATAACCAACAAAACCAATTGCCCAAGCAATTACTAAAATTACAGCGATAACGTATAATAAATTTCCCATAAAAAAAATTAAATAGTGAATTGAATATTTTAAATCTTTACAAACTAACTTCATTTTCATCAATAATTGTTTCAGCAACAATTGTTTCAGCAACTGCAGTTTCTGCATATAATTTTGTAAGAATCGACAACTCCGACTCAGTTTTTGCTTCTACAATCATTATCTCATTGTTTGCACGCTCACTTGTAGAAATAAGCTCATTCAGCTTAATATGTAATGAAGCTGAAAATCGCTTGAATTCTTTTTGTATGGTAAACAAAGTAAGAAAAGAAACAGCAAGAATAATATTTTCAATTTTATCATGCAATGATTTAGAAAAAAACTGAGCTTGTGATAGCCAAAATAACACAACTGCGATCGCAATCAAAAAAGTAATATAATTTCCTAATATCCCCATCAAATAAGAAGTTATTTTTTCACATTGTGTTTCGATATTTGCAAAAAATACTTTCATCTCCAAATTGCTTTTAAATTTCAGTTAGCTTATAACTATGTTTATAATAAAATTATTAATAAAAGTACAATAATCAGGATAGCACCAATTGATAGAAAAATACCACCATTGCCCTCTCTAATTTCGCTTCTCATGGCACGTACTTCCATTCTAAGCGCTTTTCTTTCACTTGAACTCATAGCAGACTTATCCATATCTTTTATGGCGTTAAGTCGGACTACCATTGAATTAAGCTTAACTGTCTCAATTGTGTTTTCTTTTTTCGTAGTTTCTTTTTTAAATAACTTCGCATCTGAATGAGTTGGAAGTA
>JAYTXG010000090.1:0-10409 GCA_043743375.1 Sphingobacteriia bacterium | reverse complement strand
AATGGATGAAGTGATTGTGCAAACATTGATGTGAAAACAGCTAAGTCAAAAGAATTCAGGGGCTCACCAACATATTTTACGAAGTTTTTATTTGGATAAGTGAGTGTGCCGGTTTTATCAAAAACAATATGTTGAATAAATGGAATTATTTGAAGAACGTCGGCATTTTTTAGGTACATACCATACTCACTAAAAATATTCAAAATAAATCCTTGTGTAAACGTGGTAGATAATAAAAGTGCACAAGGACAAGCAACAATGAGTATGCTCGTAAGTGCATTCCATGCATTTTGTGGGTGAACATTCATCCAATAAATAAATGAAACAGAAGCAATTAACATTACAGTGGCCGAAAAATAATTACTAATTATGCCAATAAAAGTATAGCGACGTTTAAACTCTTTCTTAAAAACATCATTATTCCATAATCTGGTAAAATTACTTTGAGAAAATGGTTGTACTACCATAATATCAATTATTCCATTGCACTGTTTTCCTCCAGCATATACAATTTTACCAATACTTATCTCTGTTGTATCAATTTCACCAGTTACAAAACTATAATCAATTGAAGCAATTCCGTTGATCAATATTCCATCAACAGGAATCACTTCGTTATTTCTGATTCGAATACAATCATCTACTTTTATTTCATTAACAGTTAAATAAGTTTCATTTTTGAATTCATCTAGTTTACAAATGGCAATTGGAAAATGTGATTTAAAGTCTCGATTGAATTGTAGGTTTGCGAAGGTTTTTGTTTGAAATGCTCTTCCAACCAACATGAAAAAAATTATCCCTGTCATGCTATCAAGATAGCCTCCACCTATTCCTGAAATAATTTCGTAAGCACTTCTTAAAAACGTAATGATTAAGGCAAGCGCAATAGGAGTATCTATATTGAGTATTTTTTGCTTAAGTCCATACCATGCATTTGTAAAAAATTCTTTGCCACTATAAAGTAATACTGGTAATGAGAGCATAAAATTTAAAGAACGGAATACTACAGGAGATAATCCATCTTTATCTAAAGATGCTAAGCCAAGATATTCAGGAAAACTTAACATCATGATATTTGCAAAACAAAACCCAGCGATACCAATTTTAATAAATGTTATTCGCTGAATTGACTGCTGTTTTGATGCTGATAAATTATGTTGATCTACAGAAAAATGTGGTTCATAGCCGATAGACGTAAGTAGTTCAGCTATTTTTTTAATAGTAATTATATGATGATTAAAAAAGATAGTTACCTCTTTTGCAGGAAAATTTACAGTTGAGAAAAAAATATTTGCATCTAGCTTTTGAAGGTTTTCTAATAGCCATATACAAGAACTACAATGTATTTGAGGAAGATAAAGTTTAACTGATGTTTGATGTTGATTAGCAAATGAAATATATTTAGCAGCAATTAAAGGATTATCTAAAAATGAAAATCGTTGATCATTTTTTTCTACATTTACTTTTATACCAGCTACGTCATTGAAACTATAATAATCACATAAATTACTTTTATTCAAAATTTGGTAAACCGTTACGCAACCACTACAACAGAATTGCTTACTATCAAAATTTTTTAATTCCCCACTACGGCACTTATCACCACAGTGATAACAAGTGGCATTATGTATTGCGGTTTTAATCATTTTTTAGTGAATTAGGAATTTCAGTCTCATCCATTTTGATTTGAATATTATTGAAATAAATTCTTTTAAAACATCCACATGAAGAAAGCCTGTCTTGAATCATTTTGTTCCAGTGCATTTTTTCATTTACAAAATCATTCAAAAATGCCGATATTAAATCATCTTGCGCATGAGTGTCCAACAGCTTATGTTTCATCACAATGGCCATTTTTCTCACATAATTTATTAGCTTATGTTCTTTGCTGCTTGTGAGCTGAAGGAGGTTCGCAAGATCAGGAAGCTCAGCGCTTGCCTTTTTTGCCAGAAATACTTTTAAAACAGAAGGAAATACTAGCTTTTGTTCATAAGTAACTAATGAATGAAACTCATCTTTAATTTGAAGAATTAAATCTACAACAATCTGTTTTTCAGGAATAGTATTTTTAGCTAATATTTTACAATCTAAGGCTTTTTGAATCTTTAATTCCAACATTGGGTATACTTCGTTGGATAGATGTTCAATAATTTGGCTTGTTTGATCAGCGTGATTGCACATGAAGAAATTGTTTTCTTCACAAAAGTAATGATGGCTTTTTTTGAATAGTATGAGAACAAATTTCCATAAATATGATTTATATCATATTTATTATCAATCTTCAATATTTGCAGTCTGAATAAGCTCGGGAAGATTAATAATGGAAATCTTTTTCCCGTTCAAAGCAATCATTTTACTTTGGTTAAATTCCGATAAAAGTCTAATACAACTTTCTGTGGAAGTACCCACATAGTCGGCTATTTCTTCCCTTGTTAAAATTACGTTGATCGTTTGATTATCAGCTTCATAGCCATAAGTTGCCTTCAAGAAAAGCAAAGCTTCTGCCATTCTTTCCCGAACATTTTTTTGAGATAAAGAAACAATATGATCTTCCGCTTCTCGTAAATCGCGACTCATTCTCTTTACCACTTGAAACATTAGTTTTGGGCTAGATGCTAAAATATTAAAAAAATAACTTTTATCAATCAAGCATATCGAAGCATCTTCTATTGCAACAGCTGAAGAAGAATATCTTTCATTAGAAATAAGTGCTAAGTACCCAACAATTTCCCCTGAATTAGCAAGTCGTAGTATCTGTTCTTTACCATCAAATCCGATAGTGGTGATTTTTATTTTTCCAGTATTTATACAATATAGTCCTGTAGGCAAGGCATTTTCCGAAAAAACATATTGCCCTTTTTTATAGGTACTACAAGATTTATACATCGACATTTCAGTCAATTGTTGATCTTCTAAAACATTAAAAACAGATTGAATTCTTACGTTGCAGTGTGTGCAACCAGTATCAAAAAGCATCGATTTTTTCATTTAGAATCTATTAACTATTTACAAATTAAGCTTAATTCTACTTTTTTAAGGTTTTAATAAAATAATCAGTTACTGCTTGATATACTTTACTTGCATTTGAATGTTTCATCCAATGGTGTGTGTCATCTACAATCATTAGGGTTTCTACTTTTACTTTTGTTTTAGATAATCTATTTATAAGATCAACACTTTGATTAAACCGAACATTTCTATCTTCATCAGCATGAATAATCATTACAGGGGAACTCCAGGTATTAATAGATGAAACTGGTGAAGATTGCCATGCAATTTTAACTGCTTTTTCGTAATCGGGTGCTTTTTCGTACCGATCATTAGCAGCAACAATAGAAGCATTAACTACCCAATCGTGAACCCCATGAATGTCTACTCCTGCTGCAAATAATTTTGAGTCTCTCGCCAATGCAAGTGCAGTTAAATATCCTCCGTAAGAACCTCCATAAATACCAATCTTATTAGGATCTACAAAAGATTGAGTTTTAAGCCACTCACCTGCGGCTTTAATATCTAAATACTCTGATGCACCTGCTAATCCTGCGTTTGCTGGTTTATGAAAATCAAATCCGTAGCCAATTCCTAAACGGTAATTTACAACCAAAACATTAAATCCCTTACTCACTAAATACTGATTCGAAGCATATGCATTAGAATAATAATCAGAATAATTCCAACCCAACAACATTTGTCGAGGCGGACCACCATGAACATATACAATTGTTGGTTTTCGCCCTTCTCCTTTTGCCTCAAATAAATCGGCATGCACCAACACGCCATCAGGTGATTTAAAAATGATTTGTTTAGGAATTACAAGTTGTTCTTTTGGCAATAAAGGATTGATAAACACTTTACCAATTAAATTAATTTCTTTTTTTTCCGCATTTAAATCTATAATTGCTAAAACTGGTGGCTGCTGAGCAGTAGCACTAATAAATGCCATTGTTTTTCCGTCTCCCGTGATAACTGGTGTCCATTCTAGCCCAATACCAGGTGTTAATACTTCCATTCCGCCTTTACTTACCGATACTCTTGCAATATGTCGACGCTCTATATCTTTACTATCAGGTCCAGCATTTGCGCTAAAACTGAGCCATTTTTTATCAGTACTTAATTGAATATGCTCCACCATAAAGTTGCCTTGTGTAAGTAATGTTGACTTGCCTCCTGATGCAGCCATTGAATATAAATGAGGCCATCCATCTTCATAAGATAAAAAAACTATTTTATTATCAGCTGCCCAATGTAAATTAACGCCACCATGAGTTGTAGGATACGATCCGCGCAAGGTTTTAGGAGCAGTGTAAATTAAATTTTCTTTGCCGGTAAGTACATTAGCAATATATATACTCCAAGGATTGTGTTTTTTAACAAGCATCGAATCTGGGGCACCTCCAGTGCCAGGTAATCGTACAAAAACAACCTGTGTGCCATCGGGCGACCATCGTGGTGATTGATCTTTATAAAAAGAAGGTGCTATCCATTGAAGGCTGGTTGCATTATCTCTATAGATTCCTATTAATGAATGATCTTGACGATTAACAGTAAACAACAATTCCTTACCTGATGGCGACCATTCTAATGAACCAATATTTCCTTTGGTAACAAACAATGGTTTGGAATTGGCTATTCCATCAATGTTTGAAATATGTGCTTGAGATGAATTTATATATGCAATGCTTTTACTATCAGGAGAAATAACTGGGTAATCACCATCACCAATAATTTTAATAGTACCTCCAACAAATGCAACACTCCAAACAGATACTGATTTAGCAATTGGGCTACTTGTAACATTCACAGGTGAACTAGTTTCCCAATTTCCACTATGCTCACCACCTCTTACAAATACAACCCAATTACCATCATCAGAAATAGATAAGCTGGTAATTTCCTGGCCATCATCTTCGGTGAACCTAGTGAGTTTTCTAGGTTTAAAATCGGGAGTTTCGGCTACATATACATTTCTAATTCCTGCAGAATCAATTGCCCATGCAATTTTCCCGCCACTAGCAGCACTAGTTAATTCTGTTGGAAATGCATAATTTTTATACTCAGCAAAACTGCCTGTTTGTGCAAACGAATAATTTACACTTAGCAAAGACAATATTGCAACAATAATTTTATTTTTTTTAAAAATATACATACGGGTAGCTATAAATTTTAGTTTAATAATAACACCATCGATTTTTTTGATTCAAGTGAAAATATTGAATCAACATTTTTGTTAGTTAGCACATCTGTTCCCTTTGAATATTTATTTGTACGCTCAGCATAATTTTTTAATTGCACTTCTTTTGCTTTATCTGAAGTATTTACTACAACCATAATAGTTTGGTTATTATCGTATCTAAAGTAAACATATAAGCCATCTTGCGGCAACCACTGCATTAATTTTCCTGATTGCAATGAACTGCTTGTTTTTCGAAAATTGGCAAGTACTTTTACATAGTTAAAAGCTTCTTGTTCTATTGAATTTCTACCAGAAGCAACAAATTTATTACTAGCATCTCCAGCAAATCCGCCCGGAAAATTTAACCTTACCATTCCATCATTGGGGTCCTTAAAATTTTTCATCCAAATTTCGGTACCATAGTACAATTGAGGAATACCCCGCATTGTAAGTAGTATGCTTATAGCCATTTTATATTTGTTCATATCTTCTCCAATTACAGATACAAAACGTTCAGTATCATGGTTATCTAAGAAGATACAATTATTTTGAGGGTTTTTGTACATCAAATCTTCCGCTAAAGTCATGTATAATTTCGTTACTCCATCCGTCCACCCATTTGGTTTATTTACAGCTTCTACCATTGCATTACTCACTGGGAAATCGGTAACGCCTGGAAGATTATGTTTAAAATTTGTACTAATATTATTATTGGTAAAATAAGCACTACCTAAAACTGAATTAGCAGTAACTTCCCCAAAAATTGAAATGGTTGGATACTCTTTCAATAATGCAGCATTGATATTATTTAAAAATTGCTCATCGCAATATTTATAAGTATCCACTCTCCATCCATCAATACCAAATTCTTCCACCGTCCATAAAGCATGTTGAATTAAATAATTGCTTACAAATGGATTGCGTTGATTAATATCTGGCAAATGAGGAACAAACCACCCATCTAACATTATTTTTTTATCAATTTCATTTCCATTATTACTAAAAATTGATTCATTGCGGTGATTGGTATTGGTATAGCTATTCCACTGATTGATCCAATCTTTTGATGGAGCATCTTTATAAAACCAATGTTCAATTCCAACATGATTATAAACGGCATCTTGAATTATTTTTATTCCAGCAGTATGTGCAGCATCAATTAATTTTTTATAAGACGCTTCGCCTCCCATTCGTTGATCAATTTTGTAATGATTGGTAAACCAATATCCATGATAGCCTGCCATCATTCCAGCCTGTTCAGCTTCAAGAGGCATATCATTTTCTAACACTGGTGTTAACCAAAGTGCAGTTACTCCCAATTCTTTAAGATAATCAAGGTGATTAATTATTCCTTGTAAATCGCCACCGTGTCTTACAATAGGGTTCTTAGGATCACAAATTGTATCTCTATAACTGGAGATGCGATCATTCGTTGAATCACCATTACTAAAACGGTCGGGCATTAGTAGATAAATAAAATCTTTAGATGTTACTCCTTTTGCGAAACTTTTTCCAGCACCAGATCTGCGCTGTTTTAGAGGCCAAATAACAGCATGTGATTTATTATTTGCAACAAACTCAATCCTCACATTTCCTGGTTTTGCCGAAGGAGCAATTAATAAATCCAAGGCAATGTATTTTCCATTTTCGAAGGAACGCTTTTTTTGTAACTGAACGCCCAGATAATTAATTTTTACTTGCTCATTTTTGAAGCCATCATATTCACCTTTTACAATTAACTGAACTTTATTCCATTTCATTCCAACAAACCAACTGGTTGGATAAACTGTTGCATACTGAGCATCAGCAGATTTAAAAATAATAAACAAACAAATAAATGATATTAATTTCCGAAACATGCTTATATTTTTTAAATTAATTAATCTTCTTCCTTCACCACAATTGCACATATTATTCCTGCCAAAATTAACAACACACCCCCTACTTGCACTGCCAACAGTCGATCATTATGTAAAAAATTCACCATAATTTTTCCAAAGAATAATGATGCTATAATTTCTGGTAGTACAATAAAGAAATTAAATATGCCCATGTAAATACCCATTTTAGATGCTGGTATACAACCCGCCAACATAGAGTAAGGCATTGAAAGCACAGAGGCCCAAGCTATTCCAACCATCCCCATCGACAAATAAAGTATTGATGGATTCTCTACAAAATTTACTGAAATAAGTCCAGCACCTCCAATTAATAAACAGATAGTATGCGTATATTTTTTGCCGATTTTGCCAACCCAAAAAGGCAATGAAAATGAAAACGCAAATGTTACCAAATTTAAAATAGCAGATGTTGTATTTGCAAATTCCAGTCCTTGAGTATAAGTATCACTGCTGGTTTTCGGATCTCCCTTAAAAATATTTGATGCTACACCGGTACTGTAATAAAACCACATTAAAAATAATCCTGGCCAAGTTAAAAAGTTTACCAATGCCAATCTTTTCATCCTATCTGGCATATTCACTACCGATTCAAAAATTTCTTTTACCCCTCCTCTAAATCCTTTATTAGATTCCTGTACTTTATCTCTCCAATTAAGGTCTGCTGGAGGATACTCCTTACTTTTAAATACTGTATACAATACTGCAATTAAAAAAACTGCAGCTCCAATATAAAATGAATACATTATGTTTTGTGGAATTCCTCCAGCAGTTTTATCTCTTGAAACACCCAGCCATTGAACTAATTTTTGTGGTAAATAACCAGCAACAAAAGAAGCCAACCCAATAAACATACTCTGCATTGCGAAGCCCATTGGTTGTTGTTTTTTATCTAAATTATCTGCTACAAATGCCCTGAATGGTTCCATGCTTACATTAATACATGAATCAAGAATCCATAATGTTCCAGCTGCCATCCAAATGGTTGAAGCATTGGGCATAATAAATAATGCCAATGAACTGAGTATTGCCCCTACTAAAAAATAAGGCCTTCTTCTTCCTAATTTTGGATGCCAAGTACGATCACTCATATATCCAATAATAGGTTGAACAATTAATCCAGTCATTGGAGCAGCTAACCATAATCCAGGAATTTGTTCTGGAGTTGCGCCTAGATATTCATAGATCGCACTCATATTTCCCATTTGCAGACTCCAACCGAATTGGATACCAAAAAAGCCAAAACACATATTCCAAATTTGCCAGAAACTCAATTTTGGAAGTTGTATTGTACTTGTTGTAGACATGTTTTTAAAATTTAAACTACTCAATATACGATAAAAAAACATCCTCTCAGGAAGGATGTTTATGAATATATTAATGATGGGTAACTACAAGCCCATTGCTTTTTCTACTTCTGAAATTGCCCTATAGGTTTTTATAACTGAATCTGGAGTAACCGAAATACTGTCGATTCCGAGTTCCACTAAAAACTGAGCAAAATCGGGGAAATCACTTGGCCCCTGCCCACAAATACCAACTTTAACATTCATTTTTTTGGCCGTTGCAATTAACATTCGTAATAATTCTTTTACTGCAGGATTTCTTTCATCATATAGATGTGCTACTAACGAAGAATCTCTATCTAGCCCTAGTGTTAGCTGGGTTAAATCATTAGAACCAATTGAAAATCCATCAATATGTTTCGCAAATTGTTCAGCCATAATAATATTAGAAGGGATTTCGGCCATTAAAAATAACTCCAACCCATCTTTTCCCCGTTCCAACCCATATTCCTTCATTACATCATGTACTTTTAGTAATTCCTCTACCGTTCTGCAAAACGGAATCATTACCACCACATTACTCAAGCCCATCTCTTCTCTTACCCTTCTTATGGCTTTGCATTCCATACCAAATGCTTCTTTGTATTTTGGAGAATAATACCTGCTTGCTCCCCTCCATCCAATCATCGGATTTTCTTCATGAGGCTCAAAATATTTACCCCCCAATAAATTATAATATTCATTGCTTTTGAAATCACTAAATCGAACAATAACTTTATTAGGGTAGAAAGCTGCTGCAATTTTAGCGATTCCATAACTTAGTTTCTGAATAAAAAAATCTTCTTCATTCTCAAAACCTAAAATCATTTTTTTGATAGTAGCACTTAATTCAGGATCATTTAAATTTTGATGCTGCATTAATGCAAGGGGATGCACTTGAATATAGTTATTAATGATAAACTCTTCCCTCGCCAAACCTACTCCAGCATTGGGTAAATGCGAAAACCTAAATGCCAAATTAGGGGAAGCCACATTCAACATTATCGGAGTTTTAACGGTGGGGAGGTCTTTTAAGTTCGTTTCAATTTTTCTGTATGGAATATCGCCTTCATACACAATACCTTCATCCCCTTCGCAACAAGATGCAGTAACCAGTTGACCATCACTTAAAATTTCTGTTGCAATATCACATCCCACAATTGCTGGTATACCTAATTCTCTGGCAACAATGGCAGCATGACAGGTTCTGCCACCTTTATTGGTTATGATGGCCGATGCCTTTTTCATAATTGGCTCCCAGTCTGGATCGGTCATATCTGTAACCAATACATCACCTGATTGAAACTCATGACCTTCCGTTATTCTTTTATCTAATGAAAATAATATTGATACTTTTCCAGAGCCAATTTTATCACCAACAGCTATCCCTTTAAAAATTGTTTTTCGTGGGGAAGCTTCATCCATGATATACTCTGTAATGGAAGAAAAATCTTTTCTCGAATGAATTGTTTCCGGCCTAGCTTGTACAATAAATAATTCTTTTGAAAGTCCGTCTAAAGCCCACTCTACATCCATTGGGCACCAATAGCCTTTTTTATTGCTGTAATACTTTTCAATTTTAGTTACCCATTGCGCCAGTTTAATAATAGTTTCGTCTTTGAGGCAATATCGGTTTTGCAATGGTTTTTCTACTGGAATAATTTGAACACGCTCATCGGGGTTATCTCCATATACCATCATTTTATCTTTCTTACCCAATTTTTTTTCGATGATGCTACTAAAGCCTTTCTGAAGAGCAGTTTTAAAAACAATATATTCATCTGGCGAAACAGAGCCTTGTACAATCATTTCACCCAAGCCAAAAGATGCATTAATTACAACTACATCTTTAAATCCGCTCTCAGTATCCAAAGAAAAAGCTACACCAGAAGCGCCTAAATCACTTCGCACCATTTTTTGCACGCAAACCGAAAGTCCAATACTAAAATGATCGTATCCAAAACTTTGCCGATAACTAATCGCACGATCTGTAAAGATGGAAGCAAAACAATT
>JAYTXG010000089.1:0-13348 GCA_043743375.1 Sphingobacteriia bacterium | reverse complement strand
ATAATGTAAAATTAATAATTATTAAAACCCCTACTGAAAATAATTCGTTTAATGATAGCGATGCATTTTATATAACTATTCCAATTTGTATTATTCTTACACACAATCAAATCATCACTGTAAATTCTTTCGACAATGGTGCTATTAAAAAGTTTTTAAACTCTTTTCAAAAAAATCACCCCGACAAAAGAAATATGATGGTGTTAAAAGTTTTTGAAAAAGTTGTTCAAACTTTTCTAGATTACTTAAAAGAAGTTAACCATAATAGAAATCAATATGAACAAAGCTTATATGATAGTAATAGCAATGTTGATTTACTAAAATTAATGCGAGTACAAAAAAGCCTTGTGTATTTTGTTACTGCATTAAGAAGTAATGAAATGTTGATGATGAAAATGGAACGAACTAACTATTTAGGGCTAAATGAAGAGGAAAGAGCACTTTTACAAGACTTAATTGTAGATACCAGTCAGGCTTTAGAAATGGCTAATATCTATACAAATATCTTGAGTAGTACTTTAGACGCTTTCGCAAGTATCAGTAGCAATAATTTAAATAATATAATGAAGCGCCTCACTTCTATTACTATTATTTTATCACTTCCTATTTTAGTAACTAGTATTTATGGAATGAATGTGGATCTTCCATTTCAGCATTCTACACATGCATTGTATGTTCCTTTAATCATATCAATATTGGTATCGGTTACTATTAGCGGTTATTTTTATAAAAAGAAATGGTTTTAACAAATGGCACTATTCAATATAAGGGTATATGGTATTTTAATAGATCATAATAAAAGGGTTCTTGTTAGTGATGAATTTATACGTGGAAATTATTATACAAAATTACCTGGTGGAGGATTAGAAATTGGAGAAGGAACTAGGGAATGTTTAAAGAGAGAATTTAAAGAAGAAACTGGACTAGATGTAGAAATTGGAGAACATATTTATACAACAGATTTTTTTCAGTTATCGGCATTTAATCAAAGAGATCAAATAGTTTCAATCTACTATTGGGTTCATGCATCCAATATTGCAGGATTGGTAACAAAAACTAAACCATTTGATTTTGAACTGAATCAAATTGCTGATATCAATATTGAAGCTGAAGTTTCTCGTTGGGTTGAGTGGAATGAATTAACGGAAGACACCATGTCGCTACCAATAGATAAAGTAGTAATACAATTATTGAAGCTGAACTCCTAATCCTGGTTTTCCGGAAAGAGAAACTTTTCCAAAATTAAAATTAATTCCAGTTGCTAAGTCTTCTGAAAGTAGCAGTGGACCATCACAATCAACATAATCTAACTGTGGAAGAAAATGGGCAATTGCCGCAGAACCAATTGTACATTCATTCATACTACCCATCATTACTTTCAAATTAAGTGATCTAGCTTCTTTAATCATACGCAATGCAGGAGTAATACCGCTGCATTTTGTAAGCTTTATATTAATGCCATGAAAATGTTCAAAACATTTTTTTACATCATGCTCTGAAACGCAGCTTTCATCGGCAATTAATGGCAATTTAGATTGCTGAAAAAGAATTTTCATACCCTCCCAATTGTCTTTAGCCAATGGTTGTTCTATAAACTCCACCCCTAGCTTTGCTAATTGAGGTATTTTATCTTGTGCCTCTTTTAAAGTCCAACCCGCATTGGCATCAATACGAAATAAAGCACTAGTATATTCTCTTAATTTTTTTATAATCTCAATATCTTCGCTTGTACCTAATTTTATTTTATAAACTGGCCAAGGCTTTTCTTTCATTTTGGCAACCATTTTTTCAATAGAATCTATACCAATAGTGTAATCGGTTAGTGGTAAATTCTCCCTCCATTTAGTATCCCATATTTCAAATAAAGGCTTGGCTTTCATTTGTCCATACAAATCCCAAGCAGCCATATCTAATGCACAAACTAAAAATGGATTATTCGGAAAAAGGTGGTGCAAGTAATGCCAATACCTTTCAGGATCGGTTAGTGCAAATTTTTCAACTAACTTCTTTTTGAGCTCTAAATCAGCAATCATTTGTTCTACTGTAATATCGTAGTATACTATTGCAGGAGCTTCTCCAATACCTTTAAACGGACCAAGTGCTAACTCTACAATTAATGCTGATTGATTTGTTTTAGTTCTTCCATTTGAAATGGTAAATGGGTATTCAAATGGTAGATTCGATTGTTTATATTGAACTATCAATTAGCGTATGTTTATCTTCCAGATGAAGTTATATAGTCTGCAAGTTCATTATTAAATTCAGTAGCTTTTTCTAGCTCCTCTAAAGTGATATGCATTCGATAACGCCAATAGTGATTAGGATTTGCTGGTACATTTATTTGTTCTTCAGTTGGACTAATTCGTCTTATTTGTTCGTTGATGCCTAATAAATCTTGCAATTGAAAAATACTCCACATTGCTGGAGAATATAAATGTTGCAATACAATCGCTTTATTAATCCATGCCTCACAATAAAATGGTGCATTTCCCCATTGACCTAGTTGATTATTATAAAATCGTTGAATTTGATCTTTATTTTCTTCCCACCATCCTCTAATGGTACTCATATCATGAGTAGAGGGAGTTACTACACTTATATATGGAGCGTCATTTGGATGAAAAAATTCTTTTGCTGAATCTTTAGGCATTCGTTGAATTTCTAAACTTAATAACCCAAGATCTTTCATTACATCTGGAACACATGCAGGAACTAATCCAAGGTCTTCGCCACAAACTATCATATTTGTAACACGCTTTAGTGCAGGCAATTTTTTTAACGCTTCTTCTTTCCAAAAATCATCTTGTCTTCTAAAAAAATAATTTATGTATAATTCCTTCAATTGAAATTTTGTATCATCATCTAGGTATTTGAAAGAAGATGTGCTTTCCATACCAAACCTAAAATGAAAATTTTGCCCATCGCCATTTGCATCAAACAAAATAATATTACTAAGTAAATTAAATAAACCATTTTTTATTTTAAGGTGTTGATCATCTCCTTCTAAAGAAGCAAAATGAGCCTCAACTAATCTTTGTGTTGAAAACTCCGATTTTAATTGATAATTGTTCTCATTTATTTTTTTGAGGAATAAACTTTTTACCAATTCATTGTCATACCCAAAAACCGACCAAAGCACATCTTCAGTAATATAAGGTGATGTATACCTTTCGTAATTGAACCAAATACCTTTCTGACTAAATTCGCTAACATGCACTTGTATTGCAGGAACAAAGTGTCCCATAATTCCTTCAACCGCATCCATAGGAATACTCCAAATTCTAAAAAATCCGAGTATATGATCAATTCGAAATGCATCAAAATAGTGTTTCATTTGCGCAAATCTTTGCTTCCACCATGCAAAGCCATCTTCTTGCATTTTTTGCCAATTATAAGTTGGGAAACCCCAGTTTTGGCCTTTAACCGCAAAATCATCAGGTGGCGCCCCTGCTTGAAAATCCATATTAAACAATGTTGGATTTTGCCATGTATCAGCACTGTAACGGTAAACACCTATTGCAATATCTCCTTTAAGAATTACACCTTTGCTATGAGCATAGGTCGCAGCTTCTTTTAATTGAACATGCAGGTGATATTGAGTAAAATAATGCAAAGTAATATTTTTATATGCTGCTGAATTAGGACTAGCCAATTCTTCAATATCTTTTGCATTATAATTTTTGTATGCTGGCCATTTATTAAAATTAACTACTCCGTATTCATCCCTTAGGTAACAGAAAACAGCATATGCTGTTAACCATTCTTTATTTTGATCAAAAAATATTTTAAAATTGTTTGATTGTAAAATTGCTACACCTTCATCTTTATAAACTTCTTTGATGAAACTAGTTTTTAGTTTGATTACGGCATCATAATCAACTTCTACAAGCTCATTTAACTTCAATCGCTCCGTTTCTAATTTTTTCAGTTGTTTTTGATGTTTTTCACCCGCTATCTCATTGATATTTAGGTAAAGAGGATGCAGTGCAAAAGCAGATATTGCCGCATAAGGGTATGAATCTTTATAACTATGAGTTGCCGTTGTATCATTAATCGGTAGAATTTGCACCATTTTTAATCCAACTGTTGCAGCCCAGTTAGCCAAAAATTTAATATCAGTGAATTCTCCAACGCCAAAACTTTTTGTTGATCGTAAACTAAACACAGGAATTGCTACTCCTGCACCTTTCCAAGTATTATTGGGTAAATAAGCAAATCCATCATTAACAATCGTTTTCTTCTTTTTAGTAATTACTTCATCTAAAATTCGATTATTCCCATTTTCATAAGTAATTATTTGTTTGGCAACAACATCATACACGCCATATTTATAAGACAGTGGGAACTCAGATTTATTTAAATCAATTGATACGGAATAATAATCTTGCTCAATATTTCTCATCAAAATAATTGGCGATTCAGTAGACCAATTACCTAATTGTTTACCAGCGCCAATCATACAAAGTGTTTGATTTTTAGCTAATAAAGGGCTTTTGATTTTAAAAGTATGGGTAAATGATTTTGGAGCAATTTGTTTAACTTCAGTAAAATTATTTTTTAACAATACTTGTTGAAAGGCATCGGTGTAAAAACTATTTTCGAAATAACCAGCATGGTTCCAAGTATCAATTAATAGTAATTCTTCTGACTGAATTTTACTTATTAAAAAATATTTGTCGGTTCCCCAATCAATTGTACTCGTGCCATCTGCATTTTTTAATACATAATTATAGTTTACAGCTTCACTCGATTGATTATCACTTGGAAATTCAATAGTTGCAACCCAAAATTCTTCATTAAAATATTGCATTGGAACAGCATTTTCCAATATATTGTTTCCCAATAAATCATGAGAACCCAGAATAAATAAATTTTGACCTTGGGTTGAATTAAACCTTAGACGAAAACTGATTTTTAAAAGATTGATTTTATCTTTTGTGATTTTTTTTGCTGACTTTTTTTCAACAACAATTTTTTCGATCTTTTTATTTGTAGATTTAGTAGCTTTTTTTGTAACTGAGTCAACTTTTTTTGTTGATTCGGCTTTATCCTTTTTAAGTGCCTTTACTTTTGGTATTTTCTTAGTAGAAGGTTCAGCAGATAATTTGTCCTGTATAGCAATCGTTTTCTTTATGGTAGCCAAAATAGAAATTTTTATGGGTGCAAATTATGAGAACAATGTGTAAATATAACGCTAAGCCCTCGAATGGTATATAATTTACTTGAATTATAGCTTAGAGAGAATCATATCTGCCGCTTTTTCAGCAATCATAATCACAGCAGCATTGGTATTTCCAGAAACAATTGTAGGCATAATAGATGCATCTACCACTCTTAATCCTTTTATCTTTTTAACCTTTAAACATTCATCAACAACAGACATACTATCTGTACCCATTTTACAGGTTCCAACTGGATGGTAAAGTGTTTCTAAATTTTTACGAATATGAAGCAGTAACGCTTCATCTGAACTACAATCAACTGGAAAATTGATTCCGCCAGTAGTGTACACTTTTAAAGCATCTGCAGTTAATATTTCCATTGCTTTTTTTAAGGCAACTATCAGTGTTTTAGCATCTTTTTCAGCAGACAATACATTAAAATTAATTAATGGATTATCTTTTGGATTAGCAGATTTTAAGCTTATAGTACCCTTACTTTCGGGCCTAATTAAAATGGCTAAAATTCCAATACCATCAGTTTTAGTAAACGTATTTATATCGTATATATCCGTAGAATAATCACTTGCTATCCCTAATGGAACAAAATGAAATTGTATATCTGGCCTTATTAAATCTTTCTTCGATTTAACAAAAGCATTAGCCTCAAGTGGACTATTACAAAAGGGTCCTTTTTTAAATAATAAATATTGAGTTAGTGATTTGAACATATTCCAAGGCTTCAACAAAGAGTTACCTGTTTGCACAACTGTTTCGGAACTAACGCCTGTCCATACATGGTCTTGTAAATTTTTTCCTACACCCGGCAAAGGGTTCAATACATCAATCCCAACTCTTTTTAACTCAATTGAATCTCCAATACCTGAAAGCATTAAAATTTGTGGCGACTGTATAGTTCCAGCAGACAATAAAACTTCTCCACTGCAATTTATTCTTTCAGAATTTGAATAGGATGTTATTACTTCAACTCCCGTAGCTTGTCCATTTTCAATAATCACTCTTTTAACCAAAGCCTTTGTTTTTACAGTAAGGTTTGATCTTTTTATTACTGGTTTTAAAAACGCATCTGCAGTGCTATGCCTTTTATTATTTTTAATGGTGAATTGTAACAAATGGGCTCCTTCTTGATTAGCGCCATTATAGTCTTCGTTTCTCTCCATGCCAGTTTGAACACAGGCTTCTATGAATGCTTCTGCAAATGGACTAGGTTCTTTTGAAAGGGTAACTGAAAGAAGGCCATCAGTACCATGGTATTCAGAATTAAAATTTTGATTATTTTCTGACTTTTTAAAATAAGGTAGTACATCTTTAAAATTCCACCCTTTATTTCCAAGCGTTTCCCATTCATCAAAGTCGGCTTTATTTCCTCTAACGTAAGCCATAGCATTAGTTGAACTGCTTCCTCCAAGTGTTTTACCTCTTGGAACATAGAGTTTACGATTGTCTATATTTTCTTGTGGTTCAGACCAAAATTGCCAGTCAACTTCAGTCCGATTTAGTTTAGTGTATGCGCCAGGAATTTGAATTTCTTTTTTAGTATCAGGCCCGCCTGCTTCTATCAACAATACTTTTTTGGTAGGATCTTCAGATAATCTATTGGCTAAAACGCAGCCAGCAGATCCGGCACCAATAATAATATAGTCGTAAGTCATGGGTTAAATATAGTGGATTTGATTGAAGGACAATTGATGTGTTTGATGGATTTTTAGCAAAAAATGTTGAACTAACCTATATTTGTAAACTAACAACTGTTCGCGAATGAATATGGAAGCAAACCGCAATGAAGAATGGATCAAACTCTTGCAATGCGAAGTAAATCAGCAGTTTAATAAAATAAAGCAAGGTGGTGGCGAAAAGTCGATAGAAAAGCAAAGAGAACGCAACAAATTAACAGCCAGAGAACGAATTGAATATTTATGCGATACACAGAAACCCTTTATTGAAATTGGTGCTTTTGCTGGATTTGAAATGTATGAAGCAGAAGGTGGATGCCCGGCAGGAGGAACAGTTGCAGGCATAGGATATGTAAGTGGAAGACAGTGTATAATTGTTGCCAATGACCAAACTGTAAAAGCTGGTGCTTGGTTTCCCATAACTGGAAAGAAGAATTTGAGAATGCAAGAAATTGCTATGGATAACAATCTGCCAATTATTTATTTAGTAGATAGTGCAGGTGTTTTTTTGCCATTGCAAGATGAAATATTTCCGGACAAAGAACATTTTGGTAGAATATTTAGGAATAATGCGAGAATGAGTGCAATGGGAATCACTCAAATAGCTGCAGTGATGGGTGCATGTGTTGCGGGGGGGGCATACTTGCCAATTATGAGTGATGAAACATTAATGGTTGAGGGGAATGGGAGTATTTTTTTAGCTGGGGCTTATTTAGTAAAAGCTGCAATTGGAGAAGAAATTGATAATGAACAATTAGGCGGCGCCACTACACACACTGAAATTAGTGGAATAGCAGATTATAAATTTAAAACCGAGAAAGATTGTCTAGATCATATTAAAAAGATCATGAACAAATTAGGTGCTACTAAAAATGCTGGTTTTAGCAGAATTGCATCATCAAATCCATTAAAAGATATTGCCTCTATATACAATATCATACCCGAAGGAAATTTAAAACCATATGATATGCTCGAAATAATTGGGCGATTGGTAGATAATAGTGAATTCGACCAATTCAAAAAAGATTATGGCAAAACAATATTATGTGGCTATGCAAGAATTGATGGTTGGGCTGTAGGAATTGTTGCTAATCAACGATTAACTTGTAAAAACAAGAAAGGAGAAATGCAATTGGGAGGTGTTATTTATAACGATAGTGCCGACAAATCTGCAAGATTTATCATGAATTGTAATCAGAAAAAAATTCCTTTAATATTTTTGCAAGATGTAACCGGATTTATGGTGGGCAGCAGAAGTGAGCATAGTGGAATAATTAAAGACGGTGCTAAAATGGTGAATGCAGTTGCAAATTCAGTTGTTCCAAAAATTACGATTGTTATAGGTAATAGTTATGGTGCAGGAAATTATGCTATGTGTGGCAAAGCATATGATCCACGTTTTATTTATGCATGGCCTACTGCAAAAATAGCTGTGATGGGTGGCGATCAGGCAGCAAAAACATTGGCGCAAATACAAGTTGCCACTATGAAATCAAAAGGGAAAGAGGTTACTGCAGAAGAAGAAAAACATTTATTAGATACCATTAAAAATAAATATGCTAAACAAACAACTCCTTACTATGCAGCCGCTCGTTTGTGGGTTGATGGCATTATTGATCCTGCAGAAACTAGACAAATAATTTCAGAAGGAATTACAGCAGCCAATTGCAATCCTCACATAGAATCCTTTAAAACTGGCGTATTTCAGGTATAATTTTTATTTGCCAATATTTGAAAGAATTAACTTTACACACATAACTCTTAACTCTTAACTCATAATTCATAACTCATTTTGTCGCATCCACTTCATATTTATACAGATGGCGCAGCAAGAGGCAACCCTGGCAAGGGAGGCTATGGTATTGTATTATTATGGGGACAAAAAAGAAAAGAAATTTCTGCAGGTTATCGTTTAACAACCAATAATAGAATGGAATTATTAGCAGTTATTGTGGCTTTAAAATCTTTAACAAAAAAAGATATTCCTATTACCATATTTACTGATAGTAAATATATTATAGACAGTGTTCAAAAAAAATGGCTGAACACTTGGATAAAGACCGACTTTAAGGGTGGTAAGAAAAACAAAGACTTATGGTTAAGTTACTATGATTTATCGAAGTTGTTTACCATTAAATTTGAATGGGTTAAAGGACATGCAGATAACCCAATGAACAACCGATGTGATGAGTTGGCAACATCCGCTGCAGACGGAGCCCATCTAATAATTGATCATTTTTATGAGTCAGAAATAAATAAGAATGTTGTTAAAGCCTAAGTAGCTTGTTTTGTCATTGAAAGTCGCTGTGCTAAAAAATAAGTGCCAAAGAAAATTACAGAAAACATTCCAGTTGCTAATAAACTTCCTTTAAAAAAGGGCAATCCATCAGTGAGTGTAAGCATTAAGCCTTCCATTGTTTTTGGATGATGGTATCCACCACCCCCTAACCAAACTAAAAAATTAGACAGAAGAAAATAAGTGGTTGGTGCTGCTAATGAAGCCCCTGCAATAGAAGCAATATTATTATTTTTGATAAAAAAACCAAAACAGGTTAACCCAATAAATAAAATATAATTTAGTAGTTGCCCACTATAAAATCCCGGTATAGTCGACAATCCATTTAAATACAACAATTGAAATAAACAATCAGAAACCAACATGGAGATTAATGGCAATAAAAAAGCGTATTTTTTATTATTATTAAATAAAGCACCTGCAAAAATGGCGACTGCAATTTGTGGAGCAAAACCAAAAGTTCTGTTAGGAATGATTCGGTAAAGTGCTGTTGCCAATATTGTTAATACTAAAGCTGTTAATATATTCTTGTTCATATTTATTAATCTAGATTTGAGCACAAAAATAAGTGGAAAAAGGAATACCTCCATTTGAATTTTACCCAGTATGTTAAAAATTTTAAAGAACTGGCACAAATGCTTTAAACAAAGTACAATTTCCTGATGCAGCAAGCTGGTATTCTACTCCTGGCAACAAAGCAACTACTTCTCCTCTTTTAAGAACTATATTATTATTAACCAATGCCCCTCCTTCAGTTACAATCATAATTTCTAGGGATAAACTTGTTGAAGTATATATTGATCCAGCTTTCAAATCAATCTTACTGATCCCAAAATCTGGAACTGGGCAAGGATATACCTTTTCCCCAATTCTTGATGGATTTCCAAGCATAATTTCAGGTATAATTTCTTCAAAAAGTGTATGTTTCATTAGTTCTGAAACATCTATATGTTTGGGTGTTAATCCTCCTCTGAGTACATTATCACTATTGGCCATTAACTCAATGTTTTGACCTTCTAAATAAGCATGTGGAATTCCGGCTTTCTGAAAAATGGCTTCCCCAGGATTAATTTGAACAATATTAAAAAAGTAAATCGAAAATATTCCTCTGTCTATATTTCCAATCAAATCTTTTCCTTGATACAACTTAGCCACCCACCATCCTGGATCTTGTTTAGTTAGTTTTCCATCGTTTTTTTGCCTAATTTCTCTCTTTATCAATGGAATTAATAGAGAGTCAACATCAATTTGTTCCATTTCCATGGTAAATTGATACAACGCCTTTATTCCATCTTTTTTAAAAAGTGGTAACAATATTTTCAATTCTTGATCTTCCTCTAATGATTTTTCTAATGCCAACTTCTTCTTAAACCCATGCAATAACCAAAAGTCGCTCAAAGCAACCATTACTTCTGGCTTATGATTACGGTCTTTATAATTTCGATTTGGTGCCATAATTGGTATTCCTTCAGCCTCTTCCCTATCAAACCCTATTTCCGCTTCTTCTTTTGTTGGATGAACTTGAATGGAGAGCATATCGTTAACATCCAATACTTTAAACAAATAAGGAAGCTCTCCAAACTTGTTGGCAACCGGTTGAGTGAGCATTTCTGTAAGGTCGGACTGAATTAATTTATAAAGTGAAATTGATGTACCATTTAATTGCAGAATAGAGGGTGCAGACTGATGAGCTCCCATCCAATATTCTGCACAGGGTTTATTATCATCATTCTTAAATCCAACTAAATTGGGAATAAACTCCTTACCTCCCCAAGCATAGTTTTGAACAACTCCTTTAATCTTAAAAATCCGTTCTTTAATCATCGTAATTAGGTATTAACTCCTTATTATAACGTACAATTGATAAATATCTTGTTTGAAACATGGAAATTATGAAATTACACAATCAAGAAATTGGTAAAAAAGGGGAAGATATAGCCACCGAATATTTAGTAAACAAAGGATATAAAATTATGGCCAGAAATTGGCGGTTTAAACATTACGAAGTGGATATTATTGCAACAAAAAATAGTTTGTTACACTTTATAGAAGTTAAAACAAGAAATACACTTCAATATGGTTTTCCAGAAGAAAGTATTAGTAAAGACAAAATGCAACATTTAAAAAATGCCGCTGCAGCCTTTCAATACCAACATCCAAATTGGAAGTATATTCAGTTTGATGCATTAGCTATTCAACTAAAATTAGGGTCGGCAAAAGAAATATTTTTTATAGAAGATATTTATTTTTAATCATTTTACATAAAAATAAAGCTTGTAATTGAAACTCTTTTTAAATATTGGGCCATGTAGACAGTAAATATAAAAAATGAAGAAAATAACTACCATTTTATTATTGTCATTGGGTTTGTTTAGTGTAACCGCTACCGCTCAATCTTCAAATGAAAAAAAGTCAGAGAGTGCAAATACTTTTTCTAAAAAAGAACACCTAGATGTTAAGAAAAAAGGTAGAAAAATGACGCTTGAAGAAAAAAAGGAATAGTAAAGTATTTAAATTTATTTAAGAGAAAGTTAAAGTATAATAGGTTGCTTTTGATTAAGTGACCTATTATTTTTTTTTATACCCCACTAAGTAATTTTAATAAATATAGTATAAAGTATGGGCAGCGAAACAGTTTTAACTATAGTCTTAGAGTAATACGTCAATTTTCGCTGTTTTTTCCGTCAAAAGGGCAATAGATTGACAGATTGCCCTATTTAAATGGATAGCATGGAACTTGCACATATTAAAATGTAATTGTTTAACTATGAAAAAATTTCAGGCGATTATAAAATTTACTATAGACGAGGAATTTATAACATTGGTTCCTACCCATAGAACATATATCAATTATTTAATTAATAAAGGCATTATAGATACCTACGCAGTGAGCATGGAAAGCCAAACTTGCTGGATAATTTTTAATACGATTGATAAAGAGAAAACAGATCAACAAATTGTAAAATCTCCACTGTACAAATATTGGACTTACGAAATTGAAGAACTGTTTGTATATGATAGTCAACATTACCGTTTACCAGCTTTACAATTTAATTAGTAATCATTAAGTAGTTTTGCATCTTAAGCGAATTAAATTGAGTATGAAAAAAGTAGTGACTTCTGTATTTCTTTTGTTATTTATTACCTATGTCTTTTCTCAGGAAAAATTTTCGATGACAGGCAAGTGGCTTGGAAAATTTCCATTGAATGATGGCAAAGAAATTCCATTTATTTTTGAGATCAATAACAATAATAATCAATCATTCTTATCTTTTGTAAACGATACAGAAAAATACCCTGGAGGTAAAGCTGAACGTAAAGGAGATACTCTTTTTATCTCACTCGATCAATTTGATAATGAAATAGCATTTGGAATTAATAAAGACCAAACATTAACTGGCTATTTTAGAAAACAAAATAACGTTGGAACTGCATCATTGGTAACTGCTTCAAAAAATTTTAAAAAGTATGGAGTTATAGAACAAAGTTCTATAACAAATATTACTGGCAAATATGCTGTAGAATTTACCAATGATATAGGTAAAAAAGTAAAATCAGTTGGCTTGTTCAAGCAAAAAGGAAATGAATTAGCTGCTACTTTTTTAAGAGTTTCTGGCGATTCAAGGTATTCATTTGGATACATTAATGGGAACCATTTTAACCTATCTGTATTTATCGGTGCGGGGCCTTTATTGTTTACTGGAACAATTAATAGTGCAGGAACTATAATTGGCGAACAAATAGGATTAAAAACCAAACAAACATTTATTGCAATTAAAGATGAGGATGCTGTTTTACCATCATCAAAAGAACTAACATTAATTAATACACCTAACAAAGGATTTAATTTTTCATTTAAAAATATTGATGGTAAAACGATTACATTAAATGATCAACGTTATCAGTACAAGCCTGTAATTGTAACGATAGGCGGCACATGGTGCCAGAATTGTGCAGATGAAGCCTTATTTTTATCTAAATGGTACAAAAAAAATAAATCAAGAGGTATTGAGATAATAACGATACAATTTGAAGTAGAAAATAATTTTACTTATGCACAAAAAACCATGCGTAGGTTTAAAGAAAAATTTGATATTCAATATGAGATGGTATTTGGAGGTATTTCAGAAAATGCCAAGGTAGTGGAAGCAATGCCTGGGCTTGAGAAGTTTTATGCCTTCCCAACTACAATTTTTTTA
>JAYTXG010000088.1:0-2636 GCA_043743375.1 Sphingobacteriia bacterium | reverse complement strand
TGAACCAACAGCCGCAGAACACCATATTGTTGCAGCAGTATTTAAGCCCTGAATGCTCATGCCATCTTTCATAATTACACCTGCACCCAAAAAACCAATACCCGTAACAATTTGAGAAGCTATTCGGCTTGGGTCGCCTAAGTTTCCTGTAAGCGAAACTGAGAGTAGAATAAAAGCGGCTGAACCTAGCGATACTAAAGTATTTGTTCGAAGACCTGCACTCTTTTGCCGCCACTGTCTTTCAATACCGATAAGCGCTCCTAATAGGAATGCCATGCCAAGACGGGAAGTAAAATCTAAAATAGCCATTTTTGCTTTTTTAAAACTGTTAACCAATTTTTTGCTTAACTGAGCAATTTTAAAAAAGCTGTGCAGTTTAGGCGAGATAATAAAAAAATTTGTTACAAGAATCTGCGTCCATTTGTATTTTTTTGTACCGCAAAATTAGAATAACCCCATCAAAGAGGGAATTAGAGACTCTTTAGAATATTATTAGAAAATCATTAGAGCGTTATACATGCACCAATTCAATCGTAAAAATAGTGCCTGATTTTTCTTTTGTATCAACAGAAATATTACCGTTGTGCAGTTTGATTATTGCTTTGGTGAGTGATAAACCAATGCCATTACCATCGGCATATTGTTTGTTTGAACCACGATAAAATGGAGTAAAAATATTGGGTAAATCTTCTTTGCTAATACCGATGCCATTATCGGTAAATTGTAATACTGCTAAAGGATGCTTGTGTGAAATAGTAGCATTACAAGTATTATCGGATGAGAATTTGCAAGCATTTTCCATCAAATTAACAAAAGCAACTTTCAATAAATATTCATTACCATCTACTGAAATATAATCATCATCTTCGGCTTCTTCGTCTGTAAACTCAATATGTATTTTATAATCAGGGTTCGATTTGATTACTTGTTGCCTTGCATCTAACATTACTTCATCCAAACGGATTTCTTTAAATGTAATTTCAGTTTTGTCATAATTTGCTTTAGCAAAGTCAAGTAACCCATTTGATAGTTTTGCTAAACGTTTTGCATCTTGCAAGGCAAAAGAGATAACTTCTTTATATTCTTGGATATTCCTTTCCTTACTTGTTGCCAATTCCAATTCTGAAATTATAATAGCTAATGGTGTTCTTAATTCGTGTGAAATATTAGATACAAACATTTTCTGTGTATCGAATGAATTTTCAAGCCTATTAAGCATTTCATTAAATGTAATAGCCAATGCACCAATTTCATCTTTTCCATTTCCTTCATCCACTCGTAAATCTAAGTTAGTAGCTGTAATTTTTTTTACTTTGTCCACTAAAACTAAAACTGGCTTTAGTGATTGCTTGGCTAGAAATCTCCCAACAAAAAATATGATAATAATGCTAATAAGAAAAGATATAATTAAAGTATTACGAAGGTTGGTAAGTTTTGTTAAGCCATAAACATCATTTGCGGCTGCTGTTATAACGTATTTCTGCTTATTGTGTTCATATATAAAACCAACCACTTGAAGCTTATTAGTGTAAAAATGGATTTCCTTTAATGCCACTATACTTTCAATCATACCCCTTGTTTCTTTTACTTTATCAATGTCTACAGCATCGTGATAAAGTAAATGAAATGTAGTATCATAAATAGCAACTTCTTCTTGAAATAGAGTATTCGGGGCATTTTTATAAATCAACTGTAAAACCTTAGGGGCAACTTTTGTATCAAATAATAAATTGGCTTTTATAGATGCTTGCTGTTGCAACCTTTTAAAGTATTCCTCTTCCCGAGTATTTGATGAAGTGAAATAAATAGTTAATGCAAAAGCAAATAATAGTAATGCAGTTAATGTTGTAAATAAAATAGTGAGCCTTGTTCTAATCTGCATAACCACCTTGTTTAAATATGAAACCAAAACCAGGCTTAGTATGTATCAATTTTGTAGCAAAGTCTTTATCAATTTTCTTACGCAAATAATTAATGTAAACATCAATAAAATTTGTGCCGGTATCAAATGTTGTTTCCCAAACTTTTTCGGCAATTTCTACTCGGCTCAAAACTCTTTCGGTATTCTGCATCATATATTGCAATAACTTCAATTCCTTTGGTGTAAGTTCAATTTCTTTCCCGTTACGTTTTACAATTTTGGTATGTAGGTTAAATTCAATATCGGCGTACTTTAAAATAAAGCCTTGGGCATTTGATTTATTATTTATCCTTTTCAATAACACGCGGACACGAACATACAATTCCCTTAATTCAAAAGGCTTTACTAAATAATCATCAGCACCTGCGTCAAAACCTTCCACTTTATCATCGGTAGTTCCTAAAGCTGTAAGCATAATAATGGGTATGTCAGGCTTTATGCTTCTAATGAATTTACAAAGTTCAATACCATTTATATTTGGCAGAATAATATCTGTAATGATAAGATCATAGTTATTTGCGATAGCCAGTTTCTTTCCCATTAATCCGTCAAAGGCAATAGTTATAACAAAACCTTGTTCCTCTAACCCTCGTTTAAGTAGGTCGGCCATTCTTTTTTCGTCTTCAATTAATAAAACTTGTAGCATTTTATATAATAAATTAAGAAGGATATTTACATAGATGATGCATAATCAAACGATTTTCATCAAAATAGC
>JAYTXG010000087.1:0-13012 GCA_043743375.1 Sphingobacteriia bacterium | reverse complement strand
CACGAACAATATTTAAAACTTTATACAAATACAAAAAATGGAAAACAACACTTCACTACAACAGCAATTACTGGAGGCCGGCGTTCACTTTGGTCACCTAAAAAAGAAGTGGAATCCTAAGATGTTGCCTTACATCTTTGCTGAGAAAAAAGGTATTCATATTATCGACTTAAACAAAACAGTAGACTACTTACAAGAGTCTGCTGCTGCAATTAAACAAATTGCCAAAAGCGGTAAAAAAATAATGTTTGTTGCTACAAAAAAACAAGCAAAGGAAATAGTAACAGAATGTGCTAAGCGCGTTAATATGCCTTATGCTACTGAACGTTGGTTAGGTGGTATGTTAACTAACTTCAACACAGTGCGTAAAAGCGTAAAGAAAATGCAAAGCATTGAGAAAATGTTGAATGATGGTAGTGCCGAAAGCCTTACCAAAAAAGAGCGTTTAACTTTAACTCGCGATAAAGATAAAATGGAAAAAGTATTGGGCGGTATTGCTCAACTAGGTCGTTTACCGGCTGCTTTATTCTTAGTTGATATTGGTCATGAACATATTGCTTTGGCAGAAGCTAAACGTTTAGGCATCACTACTTTTGGCATGGTAGATACCAATTGTGATCCTAATAAAGTAGACTTTGCTATTCCTGCAAATGATGATGCAACCAAGTCAATTGCAATCATTACCAACTACATCATTGCAGCTATTGCAGAAGGGTTAACCGAACGCCAAGCTTCCAAGGATGAGGAAGAATCTGATGAAAGCGGTAATGAGAACGAAGCAAAAGCTAAACGCCTTGAAGCCGAAGCACAGTCGGAAGCAGGTAGAGGTGGTAGAAGAGGTGCAGGTGCTCCAGCAAGTGCTCCAGCAGGCGGACCTCCAAAACGTAGAGTTCCAGGAAATCGTCGCCCAGCAGGTGGTGGTGGCGGAAGTAGATAATATTTCCGTTATAACCCTATTCAAAAAATTGAAATTAGCAATTACTGATTAGCAATGTCTATTGTAATTCTTAATTCTTAATTTTTAATTCATAATTCTTTAAGTATGTCAACAACAGCAACTATAACAGCAGCAGAAATTAATAAATTGCGCCAGGCTACTGGAGCAGGAATGATGGATTGCAGAAAAGCTTTAACTGAAGCCAATGGCGATTTTGAAGCAGCTATAGATTGGTTACGTAAACAAGGTCAGAAAGTTGCCGCCAAACGCAGCGATAGAGAAGCAAAAGAAGGTGTAATCATTGCACAAACTTCATCAGATAATAAAGTAGGATTCATCGTTTGTATTAGCTGTGAAACCGATTTCGTTTCTAAAAATGCAGATTTTGTAGCTTTCGCAACTTCAATTGCAGATGCAGCAGTAGCTAACAACGTAAAAAGTGCAGAAGAACTAAATGAAGTGGTAATTAATGGAGCTAAAGTTGCCGATTTAATCAACGATAAATTATCATCTATCGGAGAAAAAATTGGTGTTGCTAAATTCGAAAGAATTGAAGCTCCTTATGTAGCTTCTTATATACATGGTGCAAACCGTATGGGTGTATTAGTAGGATTAACTACTGCTGCTGCAGAAGCTGGTAAAGATGTTGCTATGCAAATTGCTGCAATGAACCCTTTAGCTGTTGATGCTAATAGCATTCCTGCTGCAACAATTGAAAGAGAAAGAGCAATCATTATTGATACAATGAAAGAAGATCCTAAAATGGCAGGTAAGCCAGATGAAATGATTGCGAAAATTGCAGAAGGCAAATTAAATGCATTTTTTAAAGAGAATACTTTGCTAGCTCAAGCTTTTGTAAAGGATGGTGCAATTACCGTTGAAGCTTACTTGAAAAATGCCGGCAATGTAACTATTACTGAGTTTAAAAGAGTAGCACTAGGATAAATTTTAACCGTCAACCTATTATAAAGCCGTTCCTTTGGAGCGGCTTTTTTTGGTTTTTTAATCCTTTGTAATAATACTTCGGATTGATTTTATTGAATCAATATATTTGCAGAGCTGTTCACTTTAAATCCACTAAATGCTACCTAAATTCAAACGCATTCTCCTCAAATTATCTGGTGAAGCCTTACTAGGTGACCAACGTAATGGAGACCCCTTTAATCCCAAAATTATTGAGCAATATGCTCAGGATATCAAACTGGTAACAGATTTGGGCGTTCAAGTGGCTATAGTAATTGGCGGTGGTAACATTTACCGAGGTATGAATGAAGCCGAAAGCGGAATAGAAAGAGCTCACGGCGATTATATGGGTATGCTCGCAACAGTAATTAATGCGATGGCCATGCAGGCTATGTTAGAGAAAATTGGCGTTTATACCCGTTTACAGAGTGCTATTAATATGGAACAAGTTGCTGAACCATATATCAGAAGAAAAGCACTTCGCCACCTCGAAAAAGGGCGAGTAGTTATTTTTGGAGCAGGTACCGGTAACCCTTATTTCACCACTGATACAGCAGGCTCTTTGCGTGCAATTGAGATGAAGGCTGATGTAATATTAAAGGGAACAAGAGTAGATGGTGTTTATAGTGCTGATCCTGAAAAGGATCCCACTGCTATAAAATTCGATAAAATATCTTTTCAGGATTGCATCAGTAAAAACCTGAAAGTAATGGATATGACCGCTTTCACGCTTTGCATGGAAAATAAACTGCCCATCATTGTTTTTGATATGAATTTGCCAGGCAATTTGCTTCAGGTAGTTCAAGGTGCTAACGTAGGTACACTAGTTAGTTAGTGGCTCATTTATGTAATTAATTTTAAACAACATGGGAAAGCGTTTTTTCATTTTTATTTTTACAATTCTTCTAGTTAAACTTGGCGGTGCTCAGGGTAATTTAACATTACCGGATGCAGTATCAATTGCTTTAAAGAATAGTTACAATATTCAATTGGCAAAAGACAATTTGGAAATTGCTAATATCAATAATAATATAGGTGTTGCAGGCGGATTGCCTGTTGTAAACGCCCAAATATCCAATATAGAACAAGTTACCAGTATCAATCAAAAATTTCCTGATCCAACAAGAGATGTAAAAAGAGACGGGGTTAGTTCAAATATAATAACAGGTGCAATTACTGGAAATATTTTGTTGTTTAACGGCTATAGAGTTAAAGCAACAAAAAGTCGTTTAGAAGAATTAGAAAGTCAAAACCAAGGCATAGTGAATGCACAAATTCAAAATACAATTGCTGCTGTAAATACGGGTTATTTTGGCGTTGTTCGGAACCAATATTTATTAAAGAGTATTAATCAGTCGATTGATGTTTCAAAACAAAGATTAGATATTTTAAATAGTAGAAAAGAAGTTGGGTTGGCTAATAACGCCGATATTTTTCAAGCACAATTAGATTTGAATACTTCAATTCAATTGGCCGAATCACAAAAATTAGTAATTAATCAAAGTAAAACCGATTTACTTAATTTGATATTTGTAAATCCAGATTCAAGTATTATCATCAATGATACTATTATTATTGATGGCACTATTAATATCAAAGAAATAAAAAAACGTTCTCTTGAGAATCCTCAATTGATTGTTGCAGAACAACAAATTAAAATCAATCAGTTATTAGAGCGAGAGGCTGCAACGCTCAGAATTCCAACATTGAGGGCTACAGCAGGTTACAACCTCAATAATACAAGTAGTGCAGCAGGATTTATTTTATTGAATCAAAGTTATGGACCGCAAATTGGATTGAATTTATCTGTCCCTATTTATAATGGCACTATCAATAAAAGACAATCGAAAGTTGCAGAAGTAAATACAAAAATTGCAAAAACTAATCGAGATAATTTTTTATTGGGTATTGAAACCGGAATAGTTAAAACCTATCAAACTTATACAAGTACTTTAGCACAATTAAAAACGTCAAAAGAAAATTACGATCTCTCTATCAAATTATTGGATTTGGTGATGCAAAAATTTCAGTTAGGTCAGAGCACCATTATTGATCTTCGTGTTGCACAAAATAGTTTTGAAGTTGAGTCGTTCAAACTAGCAAGTTTAGCCTACACAGCTAAAGTAGCTGAGATTGAATTAAAGCGGTTGGCTAATCTACTACAGCCGTAAATCAATTCGATATACATCCTTAAACAAATTTCAATGGTACACCCCTCTATTCAATCTAAACTGCCCAATGTTGGTACTACAATTTTTACGGTAATGAGTCAACTTGCAGTAGAACATGATGCAGTAAATCTCGGGCAAGGATTTCCAGATTTTCCTATGAGTAGTGTACTAACTGATTTGGTAAATAAAGCCATGCAAAATGGTAATAATCAATATACACACATGGCAGGCTTGCCAATATTAAGAGAAGCCCTTGCAACTAAAGCCGCAAAATTATATAACGCATCAATCAATTCCAATACAGAAATAACAATTACACCTGGGGGTACTTATGCAATATATACTGCACTCACAACTGTTTTGCAACCCGGTGATGAAGTAATTGTTTTTGAACCAGCTTATGATAGTTATATACCCAATATTGAAATTAACGGTGCAAAAGCAATAACTATTGCATTACAGTATCCTGATTATTCTATTCCTTGGGATCAAGTTAAATTGGCAATCAATGCAAATACGAGAATGATCATGATTAACTCGCCACATAACCCTACTGGCGCGGTTTTGAGCGAAAATGATCTACATCAATTATCATTAATTGTAGAAGAGACCAACATTATTATTTTAAGCGATGAAGTATATGAACATTTAATTTTTGATGGCATTAAACATCAAAGCATATTAAATTATCCTGAATTGTTTTCAAGAAGCTTCGTTTGTTTTTCTTTTGGTAAAACCTATAATTGCACTGGATGGAAATTGGGTTATTGTATTGCCCCAGAAAATCTAATGAATGAGTTTAGAAAAGTGCATCAGTTTAATTGTTTTACTTGTGATACTCCAAAGCAAGTTGCTTTGGCTGAATACATAAAAAACGAATCGGCATATTTGGAATTGGGAATATTTGTTCAACAAAAAAGAGATTATTTTAGAGAGTTAATGAAAGCCACTCCTTTTAAATGCATTCCCTCGCACGGTAGTTATTTTGAATGTTTTAGTTATGCAGACTTCAGTGATGAAAGTGATAAGGAATTGGCAATTCGGTTAACGAAAGAATTTGGAATTGCTACCATACCCGTTTCGGCATTTTATAAAAATGAAGAAGATAATAAAGTACTACGTTTTTGTTTTGCTAAAAAAGAAGAAACATTAGAAAAAGCAGTAACGAAACTTAAATATTTATAAAGCTCGCTGTCGCAAAATTTCTTACCATTTACCATCACTATCCAATAGGTTGCCTATTCCACCAATTATACTTCCTTCCTCTCTGCGTGTAGTAGTGCCATATTGTAAAATTCTACCCGCCAATCTGCTAATAGGTAGTGGTTGAATCCATACTGTACCTAGTCCAGATAATGTTGCAAAAAATAATCCCTCACCACCCAAAATTCTAAAACCTATTTCATGATTTTGCGTAACTTATTTTTTTAATTGCCCCAACCAAACTTTTTTTCCTTGTATAGCTTGCCCTATATACATTATGCCAACAAAGATAAAAAAGAATGGCCCTAAGAAACCAAATAATGCTATATACTTTGTGCCATAAAAACGTTCCATTGGACGTCTTAAACGCTCTGAAATAATATACATACTTGGCACCATAATTAACGTAAGGAAGAAAGAGAATATTAATCCGAAAATGATTGTCCAACTCAACGGCCCCCAAAACACAACACTATCTCCCCCCAAGAAAATCTTAGGATTTAAATGTTGAAAGAAAGATACAAAATCAATATTAAAGCCAATAGCAAGCGGTAATAACCCGAGTATGGTTGCCAATGCAGTTAATAATACAGGGATGATTCTAATTTTACCCGCTTGAATTGCTGCTTCGCGAGTTTTATAACCTCGGCCACGTAACTCATCCGTAAATTCAATTAGTAAAATACCATTCTTAATTACAATGCCTGCTAATCCTACAATACCAACACCTACCATAATAGTAGCCATGCTCATACCCGTTATTGCATAGCCCATAAATACACCGATAACAGAGAAAAATATTTCCGTTAATACAATGAATGGTTTACTTAAACTATTGAACTGTAAAACAAGAATTAAAAATATAATGAGCAATGCAGAAATCATCGACATTCCTAAGAAAGATAATGTTTCCGCTTGTTGTACACTTTCTCCAGTTTGTTTGATAAAAACATCTGCTGGTATTTTTGTTTTTGTTTTAAAGTCTTCAATTATTTTCTTTAGTTCTGCATTAATTACAGGCGTTAAAGAAGGGTCTGTTACATTTGATTGAATTTGAATGGTGCGTTTTAAATTTTTTCTTTTAACGCCACCAGTTGTATTAGTGTAGTCAATCCTTGCAACACTATTTAGAGGTATCTGCTTAGTTGCTCCAGAATTAAAATCCTTAAATACAATACGCATGTTCATTAAATCACCAATATTATTTCTTTTTAAATCTTGGTACCTCAATTGAATTTTATAATCGTTTTCTCCATCTTTTAGTTTGCTAACTTCTTTTCCGAATACAGCAGTTCTAAGTTCCATTCCAATTTGAGCGGTACTTAATCCTTCAGCTAAAGCTCTTTCTCGATCAATAATTACTGAAATTTCTGGATTATTCAAATCCACATCCATTACTAAATTCTGAATGCCCTTAACACGATTTGTATCTAAGTGATTTTGTAAATCGTAAGCAACTTTTGAAATTGATTCAAAATTATCGCCAATAATTTCAATATTTACAGGAGGATCTGTTGGAGGTCCTGAATCTTCTTGACTAACTTCAATTGATGCCCCTGGAATGCCAGTCATTTCTTTTCTAATTGCTAAAAGATAAGGCGCACTACTCTTGCCATGTCTTTTTTCAAACTCAACAAATGATATTTGTATTCTTCCTAGATTAGACTGAGCACTTCGGTTATTGTCTTTAGGGTTATTGGCACTTACTGCAACATTTGAAATAACACTTTCAACTATACTTCCTTGAGCTTCTGGTTTATTGTTCCCCAAAATTGTATAAACCCTGTTTTCTAATATCTTAACAACCGAATCTGTTTTGATAGCTGCTGTACCAATTGGCATTTTTAAATAAACGTAAATAAATTTCGGATCTCCACTTGGGAAAAATGGTTTTGGATTATTTCTTAAAACCAATAAAAAAAGTGATACTGGAAAAAGCATAAATAAGCCTACCATTAACCAACCTGGTCTTTTGCCTTGTAATATCCAGCGAAGTAATGATTCATACCTATTCATAAAATTAGGTAAAGCCTTTTCTTGGAAATAGTGAATAATGATCCGAAGCACATATCGCTCAAGAATAATTAATAAGTCAACAAAGATTAATAAATTTCCAAACCCATGCCAACCCGCTAAATTGAATAATATTCCAAATGCAGCAAAAGCCCAAAACCACCATTTCTTAAATACTGCATTTTTTGGTTCTTCAAATTCGCGGCCTTCTGGTTTCATAAAACTTACTGCAAAAACAGGGTTGATGAAAAAAGCAACAATTAAAGAAGCAGTTAATGTTAAGATTAACATGGTTGGCAAGTAAATCATAAACTTACCAATCAAGCCTTTCCACAATAGCAGTGGGAAAAATGGTGCTAACGTAGTGGCGGTTCCTGCTAACACGGGAATGAAAACTTCTCCAGCAGCTTCTTTGGCAGAACGCGTAATTTTTACTTTGCCATTATTGTATATTCTATGGGTATTCTCAATTACTACAATGGCATCATCTACAATAATTCCTAATCCAAATAGTAATGCAAATAGTACAATAAAATTCAGGGTAACACTAGAGCCTACAATGTAATCTGCAACTGGTAAGAAAAGGAACGATACGAAAACCGATAATGGTACACTTAATGCCACAAAGAATGCATTAGTAACTCCCATAAAAAACATCAAAATGAGTAACACTAATAAAAAACCAATAATGATCGTATTAACCAATTCATTAAATGAAGTTTTTGTTTGTTTACTCTGATCGCCTGTAATTACTACTTTTAAATCTTTCGGTAATTCCTGATTGGCCTGCATTTCTTCAACAATCTTTTTTACACCATCAGCTGTATTAATCAGGTTCTCACCAGAACGCTTTACAATATTTAAGGTAACTACATTCAATCCACCTAAACGGGCATAGCTATTCGTTTGCTTTATAGTATCAATTAATTGAGCAATATCTTTAAGGTATATTGGTGAGCCTGAAATATTTTTAAGTATAATATTTTTCATATCATAAGCACCAGTAAACTGGCCTTTTACTTTGATATTTCTTTTCATTGAACCAACTTCTATTAAGCCAGCACTAATATCTCGGTTTTCATAATTCACTGCATTTTCAATATCACGAAATGTTAGTTTTGCTGCTTCCATTTTTACAGGATCAACATTAATTTGTATTTCTCTTTCTGGCGCACCTATTATTTCTGCTCTGCTCACTTCCTTCATTACTTCAATTCGATCTTGCATTTTATCTGCAAACTTCTTCAATTTAATACCATCAAAATTTCCACTAATATTTACAAACATGATGGGTAGTTCACTAATAGCAAACTCTTGCACGTTGGGTTGACTGGTTAAATCATTCGGCAAATCTGTTTGTGCTTTATCTACTGCATCTTTTACTTTTTGCTTCGCAATTTCAGTTTTAATATCTGTGTCAAATTCAATAACAATTAAACTAAAATCCTGCTGAGAAGTAGATTGTATTTTATTTACTTTAGCACCACTAATAGCCTTTAGTTGTTTTTCAATTGGTCTGGTAACTAAGTTTTCTATGTCTTTTGGTGAATTGCCAAAATATACTGTACTTATAGATATTGTAGGAACTACAATATCTGGAAACTGTTCTCTTGGAAGTGTATTGAACTTATTTAAACCATACAAAGAGATAATAATAGTAATAATATACACAGCCGTTTTATTATCAACTGCCCAACTTGTTGGTTTAAACTCTTTGAATTTTTTTGCTATCCCTTCTATAAAATTCATATAATAATATTTAAAAAAAACCGAACCATTTTTTATCAAAAATTTTATTTTTTTATTACCCTAAGAACTTGCCCGTCGTATATGTTTTGGTATCCATCGGTAATTAACGACTCGTTTTGAATAAGTCCAGATTTAACTTCAATTAATTGCCCATACATTTCTCCAATTTCAATTAATTTTTTGCGCGCAATTAATTTACTTCCTTCTTGTGTAGCAACATAAACATATTTACCTTTTTCATCTGTTTGAACAATATTTACCGAAATAATAATTGCATTTGGTGCTTCATAATCCTGAAATTTTAATTCAGCTAATTGATTTGGACGAATTGCAGGATCATAAGCAATCTTTACCTCTGCGTCGAAACTTCTATTATTGGTATTGATGGTTCTACTAGTAGTTGCAACTATACCAGAAACAGTTTTATTAATATCAGGAAAATTAATGATCACCTTAGATCCAACCTTTATTTTATTGCCATAGGTTTCTGGCACTTGAGTAATTACTTTTAGTGAAGAATTACTTACTAATTTTATTTGTGGATTTGCGCCTGCTAATCCAGCAAATATTTCACCTACTCTTACATTTAAGTCATCTACTACTCCTGTTACATCCGCGTAAATATTACTTGCTTTTAATTGTTCTTCTGCAACCTTAACTTGTTCTTCGCCAGCAGCTAATTGTTTTTCAAGAGATTGAACTGTATTTTTGGCAGAAATATTTTGTACTTCAGTTCCAATGCCTTCTTTCCATAAATTTGCTTGACGTTGATAAATATCTTTTGCAAAACTTAATTGTGTTTTTAACGTTTCAAGACTTTTTTGAGATGCAAATACAGATTGTTTCATTACTGCATCATCTAGCTTTAACAATAACTGACCTTGTTTTACCTGATCACCTTTTTTTACATAGATGGCTCTAACCTGCCCTGGACCCATGCGTGGCGATACATAAGATACATTGTCGGCAGTAATACTACCTTGCAGATCAATATAATGTGAAAATGGTTGCGTTACAATTGCAGTTATACCAATTAATTTAGCACTACTTGAATTACTATTCGTACTATCAAGTTTACTGATTTCGATTTGTAATGCAGTTATCTTATCTGTAATGCGCGCTTGCTCTGTTTTTAATTTTTCAAAAGCCTTTTTTTTGTCTGCTAAAGAATCTCCATTTTCTTTACTTCCACCGCAGCTAGCTATAATTAATGAAGTTGTTGAAATAATGAGTATTTGTTTTATCGTAAGCATATTTCTGGTTTTTTTCTTTGAATGATTTTATAATTTTCCTGTTGCGTTTAAGTAATCTACTTTAGCAAGGATGGCATCATAGAGTGAACTGATATAATTGGTTTGGGCTATTTTTAGGTCTAAGTCTGCTGCGTTAACTTCTGTATTTGAACCAGTTCCAATTTCATATTTTTTCTTGGTTTGGGCATAAACTCTTTCAGCAAGATTCATATTATTTTTTTGAGTCGTTAATACTGATATTGATGTATTATATTTCAACCTCGTCTGTTCTACTGAATTATCTATTGATATTTTTAAACTTTCTAATTGGTTACTCGTTTGCTGAAGATCAATTTTAGCTTTTTTTACTCTTGCATCTTTTGCAAAACCGCTAAAAATAGGGACCAACATATTCACTCCAATATTTGAAGAAGTAAACCAATCGCCTTTATTAAAAAAATCAAATTGATTACGTTGTGCAATTTTGTTGTAACTAGCTCCTAAAGCAATGGTTGGTAAATAGCTGAGCTGGTAGCGTTTTATATTGTATTCATTCAACTGTTTTGCAAATCCTAAATATTGAAAATCTTTTCTATCCTGGTACTGGTATGGGGCATCAATAGCAATGGGTTCATTAATTTTATTATAGTCTAATGTTTCTGTTAATACCAATGTGTCATTGTAAGGCATTCCAATTAGTGTTTTTAATCCAATATATCCCATTGAAATTGTATTCAATGCTTTTAACTTTTCAGTCTTAATATTATTAAGTTGAACTTCTATTTTATCAATATCTAATTTTTCTACGAAGCCGTTTTTGTACATTACTTTTGTATCAGTATCTAGTTTTTCTAACCGAGTTATATTCGCATTTAAAATTTCAATCTGAGTTTTACTTGCAACCAATTGATAATAAATTTTGTAAACATTGGTTTTGATAGAAACCTCAGTTACTTCAGCTGCACTTTTCTGAAAATTGATTGAAGCGTCTCTTGCTTGTAGCCCCACAAAAACCTGACCATCAAATAATAATTGTTGTAATGAAACACCTGCACTTGCGGTCCATTTTGTGCCGAATTGTGCTTGTATAAAACCAAAATCACTAGGCATTTTAATTGGGTTGCCATTACCATCCTTCACCCCTTCATTTATTAGTACTTGATAGGTAGCTGGAGAAATGAAATTGGGTAATGTTGTAACTGCAACATTGGGAAAGTGTTGCGTTCCAATTGCACCATTAATTGTGGGAAACGCTGATGCCGTAATTTCTCTGTTAGTTTGAATCTGTGATTGAATATTTAGTAGAGCATTCTTTACCTGCACATTGTTTTTATTAGCATATTCCACTGTTTGTAAAACATTGAAATCGTACCGTTTATTTGTTTTTTGTGCATGTACGTTGATAACAATAAATACTACACCAAGCAGTCCAATTAATTTGTAGTTGATGCTCATAAGGTATTTGTTTTTTTTCTTTGATTCTTGTATTTGGTAATTTGTTTCTGCCCTTTGGAACTGCATATTCCATGTAAAAAATGTTCCATCATTTCAGTTTCTATTTGAAACAATGTGTATTTATTGGGAGGGAATAATTCTGGGTTGAATGCAATAAAAATACTTTCAATTCTAAACTTTGTTAATATATCTGTATTAATATCTCTCCTATATAATTCTTCTTTTATACCAACTTCAATATTTTCTTTAATCACTTTATACAGGAACTTATTTTTGTGATCATTCATTTTTTTGAAAGCAGCAGGATAGTACTTTTGCATTTCAAATATGATCACAGGGTTCATTGTACTCATCATTTCTTGCATCATATCTAGGGCTAAAAAAACTTCATGTACTGCGTTTTCAGCTTTTAATTTATGTCCAGCACATTCAACCACGTCATTGTCTATCTCTCTTTGAACTACTGCATCAATTAAGGCATCTTTATCGGTGTAATACTGATAAATCGTTTTCTTACTCATGCCTAACTTCGAAGCAATATCATCCATGGTAACATTCTTCAGTCCGTATCGGAAGAAGAGCTCTTGGGCTTTTTCTGTAATTCTTTGCTCCATAATTTATTATTGGAGCGCAAAACTACGGAAACTATTTACGTTACCAAAGTTTCCTTAGTTTATTTGTCTTATTTTTTTGTTAACGAGTTATTTCAGTGATGAGTGGCAATGTATAGGTGTGTGGGGATGTGTATTCAGTATTTCCAAGTTAAGATAGAGAAAAAAGCATCCACAAAAGTAATAAACAGTCGATTGTTATTAAAATATAGCAAGGTTTTTTGAGTTGGGCAATAGTTTTAGTTTTTAGTAGAATTAAAACTGATAATATCAATAATAAAATACTTATAATTGTTGAAGTAATTGTATTTCTTAAGAACCTAGGAACATGTTCAAAATAGGCTGCATTTGTTTCTTGTACCGTGCCATTTTCTTGAGGCCAGAAAGAAATCCAATAATATAAATCGTAGCTAATAACTAAGGTTATAATTAAGGCAATTGTAAAAAATAAATGTTTACTATTCATAACTAGATAATCTTTGTGTTAGGTAACAATAAGCAAGATCAAATATATAGATATAAACTCATATTTGTTCTTATATTGCAAACAGAATAAACGGTTATTAACCTACTATATATGGTTATTCAAAAAATACTAACACGCTTACTGCAATACTTTTTTCAAGGATTAATTGTGCTCGCTCCAATAGGCATTACTATTTGGGTAGTAATTAGTTT
>JAYTXG010000086.1:0-1900 GCA_043743375.1 Sphingobacteriia bacterium | reverse complement strand
GGAGAGATGGCTATTGCTATCAGTCTGCATCCTGTAAGCATTCAACAATTATTTGATATTGCTGATAGTGGAAATGTAATGCCACCCAAAAGCACCTGGTTTGAGCCCAAACTTAGAGATGGCTTGCTTACACACCTGATAAATGATTAAATAGAAATATAAGATACGATATTGTATTATTCTAATAACATTTCAATCATTAACTTAACATTGATCCATTTGTTGAAACAGTTTTAAACCTCTTATTTCCCTTTTGGCGATTAAGGTTTAATTCTAATTTTTTCATTGTATTTTTAAAAGATGAAATTAATTAAGGCAATCTTTTTATTAATAATATTTTTTCTTTCGGTGCAAAATGGTTTTGCTCAAACAGCTGCGGAACTACAGGCAACTGCCCGTTCATTTATGCAACAGAACGATTATGCCAATGCCATAGTTGTATTGAACAGGGCAACCCAAATGGAACCACAAAATATTGAAATCACTAAAGATCTTTCGTTGAGTTATTATATGCAACGGGATAATAACAAAGCACTTGAAATAATTAAGCCATTGATTGATAAAGATGAGGCAGATGATCAATGCTACCAAATTGCGGGAAATATTTATTTGCAATTGGGGTTGACGGCCGAATGTGACAAATTATATCGAAAAGGAATTCAAAAATTTCCTGAAAGTGGCGCCTTGTACAACGATCTGGGTGTATTGTTATGGGAGCAAAAAGACTACACTGCTATTAAACAATGGGAGAAGGGAATTGAAACTGATCCCAATTATTCTAAAAATTATTATAATGCCAGCAGGTATTATAATTTTACTAAAGATAAAATATGGAGCATTATATACGGCGAAATATTTGTAAACCTTGACCCATTAAATACTCACACAACAGAAATAAAATCTATATTGCTGGAAAATTATAAAGCACTTTTTGCTGATGTGGATATTACCAAAGAAAACAAAGACAAAAATAAATTTGCGACTGCATTTATAGAAACAATGAATAAGCAGAGTTCGCTGGCAGCTACTGGTATTAATGCCGAAACGCTTACGATGATACGCACCCGTTTTATTTTGGATTGGTACAAGGATTATGCGTCTAAATTTCCCTTTAAGTTATTTGATTTGCAGAAACAATTATTACAGGAAGGGATGTTTGATGTTTACAACCAGTGGATATTTGGTTCGGTCCAAAACCTGCCTGCTTATCAAAACTGGACAATTACCCATTCAACAGATTATAACGAGTTTAACCGTTTTCAAAAGGGACGTATTTTTAAATTGGTCCCCGGAGAGTATTACAAGTACTAAGATTTAGTCTATATAGTTTCAGCAAACCTTGGGATAATGATTTAAAATCGCAGCACTTTTTTGGTATTTTAAATACAGCGGAAGTGAATGGATGATTTATTTTATTTATCTTAGGCTTATATTAAAACTATAGTTATGGAAGAGCAAAGAGATGAAGAGCTTTGGCAAAAAGCAAAGAAAAGAGCGGGCTTTCAACGCAGTCTTGTTTCTTATTTTGTGGTAAATGTATTTTTATGGCTTATATGGTGGTTTACTGCAGGCAGAAGGGGCTTTAACCGGGAAATGCCCTGGCCGGTGTGGAGTATGCTTGGATGGGGCATAGGGTTATTTTTTCAATACCTGAATGCTTACGGTGGCGGTAAACAAGACCTTGTAGAAAAGGAATACGAGAAGCTTAAAAACAAAAACTGAATATTTATCTTAGTGTATAGTTAACGATTTCCTGTATGAATCAACCGTCAAGATTATTTGATTTTCTTCAAAATCAGCTGGATAAATTTCCTAAGGCTGATATGTTTGCAAGTAAAGAGAATAATGAATGGAAATTATATAGCACTGCTGATGTAAAAACAATAGTTGACCAGTTAAG
>JAYTXG010000085.1:0-2359 GCA_043743375.1 Sphingobacteriia bacterium | reverse complement strand
AACAATAAAGTAATACGCATGGGAAATATATTAATCCAATACTTCCACATCTTTTGGATACTTGGCTTTATTAAACACAAATATCTTATCGGATAAAGTAGCGGAAAGGTTTATATTATTTACTTTCAACTCGGTAATATTATTACTCTTATCTAGAATTCGAGCTTTTACAAGTACATTTTTTGTTTTATCGAAAAACAAGTTTACTTTTTGAAAGTTTTTTCTTTTATCAAGGGGATACATTTCTATTTCATTATATGTACCAGTAGATGAAAGTAATTTATAAGAGAAGTCTTTTTCATATGATCCTGCCAATAATTTTTGAGGGCTGAGAGTCTGACTTCCTTCTTCAACAGAAGACTTTGTTATGGTTTTATTACCGTCGAAATTATACACATTAATACCATCACAAATAATTTCGATTTTAGCTTGATTTAGTATGTATTTTTCTCCATGCATCGAAAGGGAAAGTTCCTTAGATCCAGCTGCACGACCTTTGCTTGTTAGTGAACTTATGGTTAATTTTGCAGTAATACCTCTTGAACCTTTAACTTTTGAGCCAAAGGATTCAATCACTTTTTTGGCTGCTGCATCATTTTGAGCAATTGAAAACAACGAAAAACCAAGGGTAAATAGGGTAATTATGTAAAATTTTAGCATTCTATTAATTTATTGTGCAAATATATGTATAACAATCATTTTGACTATATAGCTTAGCGATAGTTTAACTAAAATAGATGAAAAACTGTTATATTAATGTATTAAGGAATTCTTGTAATTCAGCATCTGTTTTAAAAATTACTTCACGGGCCTTACTTCCTTGATTCGGGCCAACTACACCTGCTGCTTCTAATTGGTCCATTAATCTACCAGCTCTGTTATACCCTAATTTCATTCTTCTTTGAATAAGTGAAGTGGATCCTATTTGGCTTCCAACAATTAGTCGAGCAGCATCTTCAAATAGAGCATCACGATCATTTGCATCAAAATCTCGGCCTTCCATTTCTTTTTCGTCTACATATTCTGGCAATAAAAATGCTTGTGGATAGCCCTTTTGATCGCCAATGAATTCGCAAACACTTTCTACTTCTGGTGTATCAACGAATGCGCATTGCAAGCGGGTAATTTCACCATTATAACTCACCAGCATATCACCTTTTCCGATCAGTTGTTCGGCGCCACCAGCATCTAAAATTGTACGGCTATCAATTTTACTAGACACTTTGAAAGCGATTCTTGCAGGAAAATTGGCTTTAATGGTACCGGTAATGATATTTACTGATGGTCGTTGGGTAGCAATAATTAAGTGAATTCCAATAGCTCGTGCTAATTGAGCTAAGCGAGCTATGGGCATTTCAACTTCTTTACCAGCAGTCATAATTAAATCGGCAAATTCATCCACAACAAGCACAATGAAAGGGAGGTATTGATGTCCTTTTTCGGGATTTAGTTTACGTGCGGTAAACTTATCATTGTACTCTCGGATATTTCTACAACCAGCTTCTTTTAATAGGTCATATCGATTATCCATTTCGATACAAAGCGCATTTAAAGTGTAAACAACTTTCTTGGTATCTGTGATGATAGATTCTTCTTCTCCAGGTAATTTAGCCAAAAAATGTTTTTCAATTACACGGTATAAACTTAACTCTACTTTTTTAGGATCAACTAACACAAATTTTAATTGAGATGGATGTTTTTTGTAGAGTAATGAAACAAGTATCGCATTCAATCCAACAGATTTACCTTGGCCAGTTGCACCAGCCATTAAAAGGTGGGGCATTGCAGCTAGATCAACAATAAAATTATCGTTATCAATTTTTTTACCAATGGCAATTGGGAGGGAGAATTGACTAGTTTGAAATTTTTCACTAGCGAGCATTGTTTTCATACTCACCAAAGTTTTGCGCACATTAGGCACTTCAATACCGATAGTACCTTTACCCGGAATTGGAGCTATGATACGGATGCCGAGCGCAGCGAGACTTAGAGCAATATCATCTTCCAAATTTTTAATTCTACTGATACGAACACCAGGTGCTGGAACTATTTCATACAGCGTAACTGTTGGACCAACAGTAGCTGCAATTCTTTGAATGGCAATATCATAATTTTTGAGTGTAGCAATAATTTGATTTTTATTGGTCTCTAATTCTTGAGGGTCATGCACTATTTTTTCGCTTCCATGAGTTTCTAATAAATCAAGGTTAGGATATTTATAGTCTTTCAGATCTAGAGTAACATCATATTTTGTTGCAAGGCTTCCTACGGTAACGGCAATGTCTTCTAAATCTTCTGCAGAAATGCCTGTACCTTCTTTAATTTCAAGTTCAAGATTAGGTGCTGTTGGTGGAACATG
>JAYTXG010000084.1:0-7784 GCA_043743375.1 Sphingobacteriia bacterium | reverse complement strand
GGAATATCTAGGTTTCTACTCAATTCAATAAATTCTTCTTCCTTAAATGGTGGAACTAGATTAACCCAAACTTCTTGGTCTGATTTGTTAATCTCAATTATTTGCCCACTTATATTTTTGAAGTACTGAATCATTTTATTAACTTATTTCTACCAAACCTTTATAAACGAATACTGCTGGCCCGCATAGCCATATATTATTAAATTCTTGAATTCCTTTTTTATCGAATTCAACAGCTAGTTGACCTCCTTTAGTTTCAATTTCAATTCTATTAAATCCGTGTTCGTTTTTAGCAAAAAGCAGCGAAGCGGCAGTTACCCCTGTTCCACAACTATAAGTTTCATCTTCTACACCTCTTTCATAAGTTCTTACAATTATTCTGTCAACTTCTTGTTGAACAAAATTTACATTGATACCATTTTCTTTAAAGTCGTTGCTATACCTGATCGCTTGTCCATCTTTTATAACATTCAATTTGTTGATATTAGTTACCTCAGTAATATAATGAGGTGAGCCCGTATTTAGTACAAAATCATTATGAGTTTTGGTAATTGATGTAACATTAATCATTTTTAAATGAATCCAATTATTCATTCCAAAGAAAGAATTATGCGGGCCATCAGTGGCTGTAAAATGATATTGCTCTTTTATAATACCTATATCATGTGCAAATTGTGTAATGCATCTTCCTCCATTGCCGCACATACTTCCTTCTCCTCCATCTGCATTAAAATATTTCATTTCAAAATCAAAATCAGCAATGCTGTTCAATAGCATTAATCCATCAGCTCCAATGCCGAATCGTCTATTACATAAATGCTTTATTTGGGTAATTGATAAATTAATTGAACCATCTCTATTGTCTATGATGATAAAATCATTGCCTGTTCCATGGTATTTAGAGAAGCTAATTTGCATTGTGCAATTTAACTTGAAAAAGGGAATTAAACAGATGAAATAATTTCCGTTTGGCACGTCGTACGTAAGACCAGCCTGAAGGTTATTGAAGGATAATCCAACATAAGGTACGATCGCCTCATTTCCTCTATTCCAAAGGCCAATATTTAGTATAGTGGGTATTTCCTTTTGATTTAGCACATTTCCAAAATTCATCCCAACGGTATATGAATTCAAATAGCTTTCATTTACAGAAGGTGCACTAGATGGGATCACCTAAAAATTACTATTGCTACAGTCCGTAGTTGAGTTATTGGGCCAAGTGTATTGTGTATCAGGTGGAACTTCCGAAGGATTAATAGACCTTGTTCAAGAAAAGCTAGTATTAACAGTAGCGGAACTAGGGTTATAATTAACAAGTGTTCCATTACATACTATAATTATATTTTGTGCAAGAACTGTGTTATTAGAAAATAGTGATGAAACTTAAAAAAATATTTATTGCATTTTACACAATGTTTCTAGCGTTTTTATTATCAAATTTTCTATGGCTTTTGTACTGTCTTTACTAAAAGTCTGGAGCACCCTATTAGCAACTATAGCGTTAAGGCTCAAACAATAATGATTTAAAAGTTTTCCTAATCCATATATGCCACTTGTTTCCATTTCAAAATTAGAAATTCGATGATTGCCATACCTGAAAGTTGGTAGCAGGTTTACGAGGTCTGGATACTGAAGTGCAAGGCGCAATACCCTGCCTTGGGGACCGTAAAAGCCCGGACAAGTAACCGTAATACCTTGGTGAAAACCTTCAACAAAATGTTTTTGTAAAGATGGCGCGGCGGATGCTATATAAGGTGCTGCAGCATGTTTACCCATCTTTGTATGGTTAATAAATTCTTGGAGAATTGCAAATTCCTCATCATTGTTATCTTGCTTATAAAAATTCAGCAGATTATCAATTCCTAAACCATGAGTACTTGCTACAAAGCTATCTACTGGTATATCTGCCTGTAATGAGCCAGAAGTGCCAATCCTAACTATTTTTAATCTTTGCTTGATATTTTTAACTGTTCTTGTATCAAAATCAATATTTGCTAGTGCATCAAGTTCATTTAATACAATATCAATATTATCAGTGCCTATTCCGGTTGAAACTATTGAAATACGCTTCTTGTCAATAAATCCTGTGTGTGTAATAAATTCTCTATGTTCAAATTTTCCTTCAATACGATCAAAGTGCTTACTCACAGTAGCTACACGATCAGGATCTCCAACGGTAATAATTGTATCCGCTAGTTCTTCTGGTCTAAGATTTAAATGATAAACTGCACCACGATTATTAATAATCAATTCACTTTCAGCTATTGTATTCATATTCTGGCAATTTAGGAAGTAAATTTCGGGAAATACTATTTAGAATTTTAAAATTACTTGCTTTACGCTATTTTTGTCAACCAATTATGGTCCTGTGGCCGAGTGGCTAGGCAAAGCTCTGCAAAAGCTTCTACAGCGGTTCGAATCCGCTCGGGACCTCCTTTAAAGGGCTACCTTATGGTAGTCCTTTTTTTGTTTGATTATTAAGTGTAACTTTTGTAACAGTATCTCCTAAGTAGAAAATGCATTTTTGCATTCTAAAATTAGATTTATGGTAATAATAGGTTTTTTATTAGCTGCTCTTGTTGGGATTTCACTTGGTCTGATTGGTAGCGGCGGTTCCATTTTAACTGTTCCTATACTTGTTTATGTTATGGGGGTAAATCCTGTATTAGCTACAGCATATTCTTTGTTTATAGTTGGCTCAACTGCACTTGTAGGAGGTGTTCGAAATGCAATGCAAAAAAGAGTTGATTTCAAAACTGTACTTATTTTTGGTATTCCATCTATTGCAACAGTATATTCTACTCGCTTATGGATTGTTCCAAAAATACCTTCTGAAATACTCTCAATTGGAGGAATTGTTATTACTAAGTCAATAGCGCTTATGGTTCTTTTTGCAATAGTTATGATTCTAGCATCTATTAGTATGATCAGACAAGGTAAAAAATCTGTCGATGATGAATCTGTCAATTTAGTTTATAACTACCCAATGATTTTATTAGAAGGAACGCTTGTTGGATTATTAGCAGGATTGATTGGTGCGGGTGGTGGTTTTTTAATAATTCCTGCGCTTGTTATATTGGCTAAAATGCCCATGAAACTGGCTATCGGAACTTCCTTGTTCATTATAGCTATTAATTCGTTAATAGGTTTCACAGGCGATTTGCAAGGTGAACAAATAATTGATTGGAATTTACTACTAACATTTACTGGTTTTGCAGTTGTGGGTATTTTTATAGGTATTATTTTATCTAAAAAAATACCTGGGGAAAAACTCAAAAAAGCATTTGGCTGGTTTGTTTTAATAATGGGACTTTACATTATTGTTAAAGAATTGTTTTTGCCAACTATTGGGTCTCATTAAATGCAACAAATGTTACCAACAAAGAACTTTCAACTCATGATATTTGCATCAATATTTAATTAAGTTCAAAATACATCAATATGTTTTTTCAACACATTTATGACAAAAGTTTAGCGCAAGCAAGTTATTTCATCGGGTGTCAAAAAGCTGGAGTAGCTGCTGTCATAGATCCTAAGCGAGACGTGGATACATACCTAGAAATTGCCAAGGCCAATAACATGACCATTACTCATATTTTTGAGACACATATTCATGCAGATTTTTTAGCTGGTTCTAGAGAATTAGCTCAATTAACTGGTGCGCAATTGTATTTGTCTGCAGAAGGTGGCGAAGGGTGGGAATATGAGTTTCCTCATATTGGTTTAAAAAATAATGATGAAATAAAATTAGGCAACCTTAGTTTTAAAATAATACACACTCCTGGACATACTCCAGAAAGTATTAGTTTTTTATTAACCGATCACCCTTCAAGTAATTTGCCAGTGATGCTGTTCACTGGTGACTTTGTTTTTGTTGGGGATATTGGTCGCCCTGATCTATTAGAAAAAGCAGCAGGAATAATAGGAACCCAAGAAAAAGGAGCTAAACAAATGTATCAAAGCATTAATAAATTTAATGCTTTGGCAGATTATATTCAAGTATGGCCCGGACACGGCGCTGGTTCTGCTTGTGGTAAAGCATTGGGCTCAGTACCAAGTACCACTGTAGGCTATGAAAAAGCTCGTAACTGGGCTTTTCAATATCCTTCTGACGAAAATGGATTTGTTAAGTATTTGTTGGAAGATCAACCTGAACCACCAAAATATTTTTCGATGATGAAGCAATTAAATAAAGCAAATCGTCCTTTATTAACTGAAGTACCTAAATTAAAAAAACTTTCAATTGAAGAAGTGAATACCAATATGGCTAATGGAGTTAAGTTAATTGATGCAAGAGCTAAAGCAGATTTTGCTGCAGGATTTATTAAAGGAAGTTTAAACATTCAAGGAAATAATTCATTTGGAACATGGGCAGGTTGGTTTTTAAAATATGATGAGTCTTTCATGATTTTAGCAGATGAAACTATGTTAGACGATTTAACAAGAAAATTAATGAGAATTGGGTTAGACAATATTGCTGGTTATTTGCCTTCGGTTGATGAGTATACAAAAGCAGGAGGAACTTTGGAAAAATCTACTATTATTGATTTTGCGGAAGCTAAGAAATTGGCTACTAATTCAGCCGTGCAAGTTGTTGATTTGCGCGGTGTTGCTGAATACAATGGAGGCCATATTAAAGGAGCAGACAATGTGTTTGTGGGAACATTGCCTAATAATTTAGATAAGATAAGTAAAAATAAAAAAGTAATGATTCATTGTCAAAGTGGAGACCGCGCGTCAATAGCTTATTCAATTCTTATTAAAAACGGGTTCAAGAATATAGTCAATTATTCAGCAGGAATGAATGAATGGGTAAATGCTAGTGAGGCAGTTGTGAGTTAAAATATACTATCTAGCTTTTATTAAAAAAAGTATGCAAGGTTTAAAAGAAAATAAAGTACAGTTTTTATTGTTAGTGTTGGTGAACGCTTTTGTTGGTTCTATGGTTGGAATGGAAAGGTCTATTTTGCCAGAGTTTGGGAAAACTGTTTTTTCTTTATCTACAGCTTCCGCTGTTACAAGTTTTATTGTGGCATTTGGAATAAGTAAAGCGGTAAGTAATTATATGGTTGGTTTTCTTTCTAGAAAATACACTCGTAAACAATTATTAGTTGTAGGTTGGTTGATAGCATCTCCAGTTCCTTTCTTATTAATGTTTGCAAATAATTGGAACTGGATTATTATAGCCAATATTTTTTTAGGAATTAGTCAAGGAATTACTTGGAGTATAACGGTAGTGATGAAGATAGACTTGGTGGGCAGTAAAAACAGAGGACTTGCAATGGGTATTAACGAATTTGCGGGATATCTATCAGTTGGTGTTTCAGCTTTTCTATCGGCTCAGTTAGCATCATCATATGGGTATGTTTTTTATCCTTTTTTACCTGGTATATTATTTGTATCAGCGGGTTTGGTTATTTCATTTTTTTTCATCAATGATACAGCTGCTTTTATTCAATCTGAAACATCACAAAGCAATATTCCGCTTTTAAAAAATATTTGGACTTCTACTAGTTGGATGCATAGAAATCTTGGCTCGGTTAGTTTTAATGGATTAGTAAATAATTTGAATGATGGAGTAATGTGGGGCTTGGTTCCGCTTTTATTAATACAAAGATCTTTTACAATTCAACAAGTAGGAATAGTTGCAGGTTTGTATCCCATGATATGGGGAATCTCTCAGCTATTTACTGGTAAAATGGGGGATACTTTTTGCAAAAAACAACTAATTACTTTTGGAATGTTATTGCAAGCCATGGCCATTATTTTATTGGGTTTATTTTCTTCATTTTATTGGGCTATAGCAGCTGCTGTTTTATTGGGTTTGGGAACTGGGTTAGTATATCCCAATTTTCTAACTGTTGTTGCAGAAAATGCACATCCATTGCAACGTGCAGAAATTATTGGCGTTTTTAGGTTTTGGAGAGATAGTGGTTATGTTATTGGAGCTTTATTAAGTGGGCTTTTAGCAAATTGGTTAGGTTTAAGCGCTACTTTATTTGCTGTAGCTGCTATTACAGCTTTTGCTGGAATATTGGCCAATATTAGAATGTGTTGTACATTAAAAATGTTTTGGAGATCGCAAGAGTGTATGCCAACTGTTTTACCATTGTAAATATTATTAACTTGTTGCTATTTTTAATTTGTACTTATAAAACCGATCATTTAGAATTATCTTAAATAAAAAAATGGACTTATGCATGAAATAATTACCCATACTTGGGCCTGGTGGTTCTCCGGAACTATTATAGCAGGGATTATGTTTTTCCTTTTATATTTTGGGAAATCTTTTGGATTATCCTCTAATATGCGCACTATATGTGCTGCAGCTGGTTTAGGTAAGCATACTAGTTTTTTTGATTTTAATTGGAAAGTACAATCATGGAATTTAGTATTTCTAGCAGGTGCTATTATTGGTGGATTTATATCCGCGCAATTTTTATCGAGTGGCAGTCCCGTAGATATATCAGCAGCAACTATTGAGGATTTAAGTAGGTTAGGTATTGCAGCACCTGAATCGTTACAGCCCAAAGAGTTATTTGGATGGGAAGCGGTTTTAAGTATTAAAGGCTTTTTGATTTTAGCAATTGGTGGTCTTATGGTAGGCTTTGGATCTCGTTATGCAGGTGGATGTACTTCAGGTCATGCGATTACTGGGTTATCTAATTTGCAGCTTCCATCTTTAATTGCTGTAATTGGTTTTTTTATTGGTGGTTTAGCAATGACCTATTTATTAATGCCTTTAATTTTTTAAATTATGAAGTTGATAAAATTTTTATTGTTGGGAATTGTTTTTGGAATAGTAATGTCTAAGTCAGAAGCTATTTCTTGGTTCAGAATACAAGAGATGTTTCGTTTTCAGTCATTTCATATGTATGGTATTATTGGTACTGCAGTTATCTTAGGAGTTGTAGGAGTAGCAATAATTAAAAAATTTAAAATCCGTGATTATGATGGCAATCCAATTATGTTTTCTCCTAAAGAAAAATCCATAACAAAGTATTTGATCGGAGGAATTATTTTTGGCTTGGGATGGGCTTTAAGTGGGTCATGTCCGGGTCCAATGGTTGTGAACATTGGTTATGGATTCCTTTCTATGATTGTTGTATTCTTTTTTGCAATAGTAGGCACCTATCTCTATGGAGTTGTTATGAAAAAACTGCCTCACTAAAAATTTATTCAATACATTATGAGAAAGGAAAACCAAGATATAAACGAACAAAGGCTTATAAAAATAATTCAGCGTATGCTGAATTTAATTATAGTGCTGATTGTATTTATATTGTTGTTACCATTGGTCATATATAATATTGATACAATTTCCAGTTGGTTTAAGTCTTTCAATAAAATAACAAGTACTACTGCATTTACTGATGCTGAAAATAAAAAAATAAATTCTACAGAAAAAGTAGTTGAATATTGGCATCCTAAAGCAATGGATGAAATAGCCAATCTTAATTTGAAAGATCAAGTTTATTATGGCAGGGAATTGATAGCTCATACTTCAAAATACTTGGGTCCAAATGGATCTGTTTTGCAAATTTCAAACGGACAAAATTGCCAGAATTGTCATTTACTTGCTGGAACAATGGTATATGGAAACAACTATGGTTCCGTTGCTTCTACTTATCCAAAGTTCAGGGCTAGAAGCGGCTCCATTGAAAATATTTATAAGAGAGTGAATGATTGTTTTGAAAGAAGTTTAAATGGAAAACCATTGGATAATTCTAGCAAAGAAATGCAAGCAATTGTAGCATACATCAAGCATATTGGATCAAATGTAG
>JAYTXG010000083.1:0-5735 GCA_043743375.1 Sphingobacteriia bacterium | reverse complement strand
ATCAACTCTTTAGCTTGTCGAACATAATCGTCGTTCTTAGCTTCTGTTGCAATAACAATACACTTTTCTGCATTAGATTTTGCTCCAACTTTATCGCCCATATCTTTTTGAATTTTAGCTGTTTGCAAGAACAACCAAAATGCTTTTGGATTTGCATCAGTTCCTTTCTTTACGTTTTCTAAAGCCTTGGTATTATTCTTGTCCCAATCAGCATAAAAGGTAGCGGCAGAGCCATATACAGCAGGATTTACTTTATCTGCACTCAATGCTTTTTCAACTTGAGCACGAATACGGTCTTTCACATTTGTACTCATTGGAATACTAACTGCTGTGTTCCCCCACATAATATGTAATTCACAACTTTCGGCTTGCACATTTGCAAATTGCATTGATAACGTTTCTATTGCTTCACCATTAACTTTATTGGCTTTTACCTTAAATCGAACTACGTCTTCGCTTTCTTTATATCCATCGGTTCCCCAATTGGTTAAACCTTTGTTGATTACAATTTCCCACATTTCTTTAGCAGGAATTGTGTACAATACGTAAGAACCAGTATCTAATAATTTTCCACCCATCATTACATTGTCTGAGAAATAAAGACGAGTAGCTGCATTTGCTCCAGTTCTCCAAAGTTTACTTAGAGGAGCTAATTCACTATTGTCTTTTAACATCATTCTTCCCTTAATATTCGGACGAGAATATGTTAATTCGATTTTCCCCATTCCAAAATCTTGAGAAATTTTTTGTGTTGAGCTAGGAGCTGGCATTTTAATTTGAGCCATTCCAGATAAACCGCATAATAATACAACGGCAAGCATTATTTTTTTCATATTCTTGATTTTTAAGAAGGCAAACCTACGTTTTGCCATTGAATTGGTATAATATTTTTTAATTACTTAAATCCCGGATGAAAACGTTGTAGGGTATCTCTGAGAAAATCGCGGTCTAAATGAGTGTAAATTTCTGTAGTAGTGATGCTTTCATGGCCCAACATTTCTTGAACTGCCCTCAAATCTGCACCTCCTTCCACTAAATGTGTTGCAAAAGAATGACGCAATGTGTGTGGAGAAATAATCTTTTTAATGGCTGCTTTAAATGCAAGGTCTTTAATGATATAAAATATCATTACCCTTGTTAGGTTTTTACCTCTTCTATTAAGAAAGAGAAAGTCCTCAAAACCAACTTTTACTTCCTGATGAGATCGAATAGTACTTTTATAAATACTAATGTATTTAATTGCGTCTGAACCAATAGGTATTAATCGCTCTTTATCTCCTTTGCCTATTACCCTAATAAATCCTACATCGAGGTATAAGCCAGATATTTTGAGATTTACCACTTCACTCACTCTTAAGCCACAACTGTACATGGTTTCAATAATGGCTTTATTTCTTCCGCCTTCGGAACTACTCAAATCAATCTGAGCAATCATTTTTTCAATCTCTTCAAAACTTAATATATCGGGCAATGCCCTTTTGGTTTTTGGAGTATCTAATAATGTGGAAGGGTCGGTAGTGCAAATTTGTTCTATTAAGCAATATTTGTAAAAACTTCTAATACCAGAAATCATACGAGATTGTGAAGTAGCCGTCATTCCTAATTCTCCAACCCATTTTACAAATGCTTGTAAGTCTTTTAAAGTGAGCTCTGCAGGATTTTTTAATTGATTACTTACTTGCAAATAGTCTGTGAGTTTCGAAACATCACGCAAATAAGCTTCCACTGTATTATCACTCAATGAACGCTCTAACCTTAGGTATGCTTTATATCCTTTTTTAGAGGCTTCCCACATGGTGAATTAAGAGTTAAGAGATATGAATTAAGAGATATGAAATAAAAGTTAAGAAATATGAATTAAAAGTAAAGTAATTAGAAATACAAATCTAGAATAAAGAATGAACTATTAGCTATGACCAATAATACGTACATTCGCGTTTGCTAAAAAATCGAATTGGACACATGCAAGTAAACCTAAGATCCTTCAAACAAAAAGTGCGTTACCACCAGAAGACAATGAAACGATTTTTAGGGAAGATAGAAAAAAATCCACCTAAAGGACTAGATAAACTTGCTGAAAAAATTGATGCTGAAGTGTGGAAAGAAATTGATTGTTTAAGTTGCGCCAATTGTTGCAAAACCATGACCCCCACTTTTACTACAAAAGATATTAAACGCATAGCTGCACATTTTGAAATTACACCCAACGAATTCAAAGAAAAATGGTTGTACTTCGATAAAAAAGACAAGGATTGGATGAATACTAGTCAACCTTGCCAGTTCTTAAATACTACAAATAATATGTGTAGTATTTATGAAGTTCGTCCAGAGGATTGTGCTGGGTTTCCTCATTTAAAGAAAAAGAAAATGGTGGATTATATTCATGTTCATCAACAAAATATTTCTTATTGCCCTGCCACTTATAAAATGGTTGAGAAGCTAGAGGAGCAATTGAAAAACAAGTAATCTATAATATACAATCTAGATTCTTATCTCATAATTCATATCTCATATCTCTTATCTCATAATTCTAATCTTCCAATTTTTCCTCTGTCGCCCGCTAGGTATACGGCTTTGCCATTTCTTGCTTTTTGTACAACATTAAAACTTTGCCTAGTAATTAATTGCCAGTTTTTGCCGCCATCTTTTGATATATCAACACCTGAAGTGCCGCAGGCAACGAGGTTTTTTTCATCTGTATAAATTACGCATGATCTAAATCCATGAGGGTAGGTAGTAGGTTTTGTAAATTCAAATTCATACATACTTTTCATTTCTACTAGTACACAATTATTATTGGGAATAGTATCTTTTTTATAATCTCCGCCAACAATAATTGCTCTGCCAATAACCGGACTAGCAGCAATAGAAAATGCGCCCGATGATTCGTTGTTTATCATGTTTGGTATTACTGACGCTCTTTTGCAATAAAAAGTACACCATAATCTTGAGGTAGTGCCGCCACTAACTGCTAAAATGGGACCATTATTTGTCCATTCCGAAAACTGAATATTGGTTCCGCTCGCAGCAAAAAAAGCTTCTCCTTTATTAAACATTGGATAATTGGCCGATTCTTTATCATCAGGTTTTTGCCAACTTTCTCCAGCATCGTTAGAAGATAATAAATACATATTGTTATTAATAGGATCACCAATTACTTTACCCACCCATTGTTTATTAAGTTGAGTAAAATCCATGGCATCTAAAAAAGCTCCTTTAGTAGTGTCTTCAAAAACTTTATACCAATTATTACCACCGTCTTTTGTTTTTAAAATGATTGCTGGCTGAGTTATACCCATAATTACTGCAGTTGAATCATCAAAAGCTTCTATGTCTCTAAAGTCGGTTTTCTCAAACCCCTTTACAGTAGTCCATTTCCAAGTTTTTCCTCCATCCAAAGACTTTCCAACATAACCCTTGCTACCACTAACCCACACTGTATTATCATTTACCACACTCATGCCACGAATACTAGTTTTTGTACTTGTATCAACTATTTTTATGGAAGACTGAGCTTGAGCTATAGAATTATTTAGTATAAGGGAGAAAGAAAATATTTTTATTAGTGAATTCATAATAGCACTTTTGCATTAAAGTTAATTCTTAATTCTTGAAAATGATCCCATATTGGATGAGCCGCACACAATTATTATTAGGAAACGAGTTAACAAATTCGTTAATGCAAAAACATGTATTAGTGGTTGGGCTTGGAGGTGTTGGAGGCATTTGCGCCGAAATGATTGCTAGGGCAGGGGTAGGAAGAATGACCATTGTAGATGCAGATACCGTTGATATAAGCAACGCTAACAGACAAATACCTGCATTACATTCTACAGTTGGACAACTAAAAACAGAAGTAATGGCTGAAAGATTAAAAGATATTAATCCTGCACTAGAACTCACCATTAAATCTATTTATATAAAAGAAGAAGAGACCAATATTTTATTAGATGAAGTAAATTACGATTATGTAGTTGATTGCATAGATACTTTATCTCCCAAAGTATTTTTTATTAAATCTTGCTTGGATCGAAAAATACCGATTGTAAGTTCATTAGGAGCTGGAGGAAAAATTGATCCATCGCAAGTTGTAATAACTGATATTTCTAAAACTTACCAATGTAATTTGGCAAGTTATGTGCGCAAAAAATTGCATTCACATGGTATTTATAAAGGATTAACGGTGGTGTTTAGTGCCGAAAAAGTAGATCAATCAAAAGTTATCGAAACAGAAAAAGCTTTTCCTAAAAAATCAATCATCGGTACTATCAGTTATATGCCCGCAATTTTTGGGTGTATGGCAGCAAGCGTGGTATTAAGAGATTTAACAACTACAACCAATCAATAAAGTAAATACGCTGAAATAGATGATTCCCAGTTTGAAGATGATGTTAATTTTGTAATTGTCTTTAAGAAATTAGGAAATGGCATATCAAACATCGTTTCGCTATTTTCAATGCCTAGTAATTTATCTAAATGTTTTACACCCAACGGATTTACATTTGTTTTATAAGTAGTCCATTTAAAATGTTGGGGGTGCATTTCTTTTAGAAGTTTTAACAACAGCAATCCCATGTAAACAGGTTTAAATTCTTTAAGATTTTTTACTTTAATTTGGATACCGTTGCACTGCTCGCCAACATACTTACCATCAACTGGTAAAAAAGTAATGGGCTCGCAATGAATATCTTCTGTTAATAAATTATTTAATTGCATACTAACTGCTTTATGCTTTATCCATGGAGCCCCCATTAATTGAAAAGCTTCTTCAGTTCCTCTACCTTCCGAAATATTAGTAGCTTCTAAAAAACAAAGTGCAGGATACAATACCATGCTTTCAAATGATTGAATTGCAGGAGATGTACTCACAAAAGGCAATTGCCAATCTGGTTCAAAAAATGCTCTTTCCCAATTTTTACAAGTAATAATTTCAAGATCTACACGTAATGCTTGTGTAGCATTAAAATAGTTTGCTAATTCACCTAATGTGCATGAATGCCTTAATGGTATTGACCATCTGCCGATAAATGAATTGGTTAAATTATCTAAAAACGGACCTTCCACCAAATGCATATTGCCCGATATAGGATTGGGTCTATCAAATATTACTAATTTTTTTTTATGCAATGCACAAGATTCCATCACATAAGTCATGGTCCATAAATAAGTGTAAAATCGAACGCCCACATCTGGGATATCAAAAATTACCAAGTCTATATTTGCAAGATCTGCAGCAGTTGGTGCAAGTTTAGCTCCATACAAACTAATAATTGGCAAATCAGTTAACTCATCAATGCCGTCATGTATTGCTTCTCCATCTGCACCTTTTGCAGATAATCCATGCTCTGGTGAAAATAATTTAACAAGGTTGTAGCCAGCGTCTTGCAATGCTTTCCTAGATGCAATTCCTTTGTGAGTTGTAGCAGCTTCATTGGTAACCAATGCAATTCGTTGATGCTTCCATGATGGATTGGATAATAGTAATTGATCTATTCCGAAGTTAACCATTTTAATTCAAATTTATTTTTCAATCTCTTTCAAAATCCATCCGCTCTTTCATCTGTTCAACAACATTAAAAATAATTGGGCATCGGTCGTAGTGCATGAATGTGGTAAACAATCTTCTTTTAAAATTAGGTAAATGCAAAGCAGGAAATTCTTTGCAACCCTCAAAGCGATATTCATAAATAGTGCATTTATTATTCGATAAAAAGTGACAAGGCATTTGATTCATA
>JAYTXG010000082.1:0-2652 GCA_043743375.1 Sphingobacteriia bacterium | reverse complement strand
ATGATTAATATGTTGTGGCTTGGTATTGTAGTAATGGTTGTTGGGTTTGTTTTAGCCATTATTCAAAGGGTTAAAATAAAAGGGAAAACTTCTCTTAGTTCTTAGCAGCGAAGGTTACTTTTTTTGGATCAATGTATTAATATCAACCAATTTGGTTAATTTTATATCAGTTGAAAAAGCTATCCCACCATATCACTCTCACTTTAACACTGCTGATTATTTTTGCGAGTAGTAAAATTGATGCTCAGCAAAACGTTTTAGACACCTTAAAAGTTAGCGCATATATTACCCCCGAAGGAGATACAATAGGACAATCTTATTTGCCTCCAGTTTTAGTTTATGCGAGGATGACTAAGCAATGGAAAAATTATTGGGCCGATTGGACTCGATTAAGAAATGCGGTTTATGTAACTTATCCTTACGCAAAATCAGCAAGCAAAATAATGAATGAGATTAATGCGAAGCTGATAAATGTTACTGATAAAACTAAACGCAAGGCAATCATTAAAGAAAGAGAAAAAGAAATAAAGAAACAGTTTACTGACAAACTCACGAACCTATCAGTTTATCAAGGTAAGGTTTTAATGAAATTAATTAATAGAGAAACAGGCAATAATTGCTATGAAATTATTGATGAATACAAAGGGTTTATTAGCGCTGCATTTTGGCAAACAATTGCTATTATTTTTGGAAGTAATTTGAAGCAATCGTATGATCCAGCTGGCAAGGATCTGGATATGGAAAAGATTGTTCGAGATGTAGAAGTAATGTACGGTTATAGAAGTGCAACATAAACTTTCTCTTTTAAAGTATAATGACCATCGTAAATTGATGGATTTTAATTGGTAAAAAGTCACTATTTATTTCTTTGTATCTTTAACTAGTGAAAAAAGTATTAGATCTTATAGCAAAATACGAATCATTAAACCTGCATGAAGTAATAGATCATGATAGGTTTAACCAATATGCTATTGTTCATCATTCAGCTAGAATTGAAGGATCTACCCTAACAGAGCATGAAACTAGGCTTTTATTGGAGGAAGGTGTTACACCTAAAGGAAAGCCATTAGAGCATAGCTTAATGGTGAAGGATCATTTCGAGGCCTTGCAATTCGCATTGGAAGCAGCTAGGCAAAAAAAGTTACCAGACCTTAATTTTATACAAGTACTAAAAGCTAAAGTAATGCAACATACAGGTAGTGTTTATCAAACTGTTTTTGGTGAAATAGATGCAACCAAGGGTATTTTTCGCAAAGGGAATGTGAGTGCTGGTGGCAGCTATTTTATTGCTTTTGATAAAGTGCCAGATTATACAAAAAGACTCGCAGAAAATTTGTGCGAGCAACTTCCTCAAGCCAATACTATTTTAGATCAACTCAAGTTGTCTTTTGTTACACATTTTGATTTGGTAAGCATACATCCTTTTTATGATGGTAACGGCAGAACAAGTCGATTACTCATGAATTTTATACAAGCTTATTATGGGTTGCCGCTAAGTATTGTATATCAAGACGATAAGAAAGAATATTTTGATGCACTAGTTGAATCTCGTAAAACGGAGCATACACAACCCTTTGAAGATTTTATGGATAGTCAATACCAAAAATTTCTTTCCTTGGAGATTGGCCAATACGAACAAGATATGACGCGGGAACTATCAGCCAAGAAAAAACAAAAACCGGGGAAGGGATTGTCATTGTTTTTTGGGTAAGTTCGGTTTTTGTAAATTAACAGTAAACACCTAAATGTTCGTTTTGAAGTGCCTTGACTCCCTTTTTTAACTATCTCTGTTTGAATTTCAATGGTACTTATTGAATTAAAGATATTAAATTGTATAATAATTTTAGAGCTATATGATATTCAGACAAGTGAAAATCAATTTGCGTCACAATTCATATCATTACCAATAGATACGAATTAGGACTTATCGAGTTGAATCGCGTATCAACTATAGAAGAAATAAAAAAGATTATTTTCCGCTTACTTGGTAACACTTTATCAAGTGTATTATTACCAGATTATGTAATAATCCTAGAAGGTCCTTCCGATACAACTTTCCTCAATAAAGTATTGGAGTTGCTTGGGAAGAATACTATTCGCATTCAAAATTCTCGTGGAAATATTACCTACGCAATTCAAGCTATCACCCAATTTTTGCGCTTTAACCAACACATAAATCCTGTATAAAATGGAAAGGTATTTGTTTTAGTCGATAGAATTCTACAGCATCAAGATGTTACCATAAGGGAATGGCGAAAGTTAGTATCAATAATCAGCATATATGTGTTCTTAATGAAAATGGAATTGAATACTATTATCTTGATACTGATATTCGAATCTACATTCGTGTTAAGATAAATACGCATGACAATCTAAGATACGTTTAAACTCCGCCCTTGTAATCATTTCTGCCCCTAAACTTTCTAAATGACTAGTGTATACTTGGCAATCAATTAATTGTACTCCCTCCTTTTTTAATAATTCTATATAAAGGATGAATGCAAATTTGCTGGCGTTAGAAGTTTTGCTAAACATGCTTTCTCCAAAAAAAATATTCCCCAATCTAATACCATAAAGTCCGCCTACTAATTCTTCGTTTAACCAAGTTTCAGCACAATGAGCGTGACCTAAAAAATGTAATTTTTTAAAAGC
>JAYTXG010000081.1:0-3118 GCA_043743375.1 Sphingobacteriia bacterium | reverse complement strand
TAATTGTATCATTTTTTACTAACCCAAAAAAATCATTTTTAGCTTTTTCAATCTTATCCCTTATTGGCTCTTGTAAATTTTTATGTTCGGTTTTTAATTGTTCAAATTGATTTCTTTGAGCATCAGAAAATTTTAGTTCATTAGAAAGAAAATCAACACCTTTTCGATTATTGTCATCCCTTGGTAAATCTTCTCTATCCTCATTTTTAGTTAGCGTTTGACGAGTCCAAAAAACACCAAATGTGGTTAAGTTTGCAATTAACAAAATGATAATAACTATATTGAGAAAACGGTTTTTATTTAGCTGATCCATATAATTTTATTTAATAATTAGTAGTACTATTTAATTGATAATCTTCGGAAAAATCATAAGTGTCATTTGCTGTAACTACATTATTAACAATGGTTATAGGCATTTTTTTTGATTGTTTACTTATCATCAACGCATTCATTATAGTTATTAATGATAATGATACAATAACCAATAATGGCTTAAATTGAAAAATAAAAGTCGGTTCTTTTTGCAAATTTTTTTGTTGTATTTTATGTATTAATTTATTGTAAAAAAATGCAGAAGGTGTTGCTCGTTCTATACCATTAATACTATTAATAATTTGATCTGCTTCGTTAGAGTAAAGTTTTTTCATATTTATTTTTTTACTATTTGCCAATTATTTTTTGTAAATTAATTTTAGCTCTATGCATACATGCTTCAATTGCTTTTACCGATAAATTCATTACTTCACTTGTTTCCTGATAACTTAATCCTTCAGTTTTTATTAGTATAAAAGCAACTCGTTGGTTTTCTGGAAGATTTTTCAAAGCCCTAAATAAAACTGCCGCCTGTTCCTTTTTTTCTAATTGAATACCTGGATGATTAAAATCTGCAACATCATAAAAAGGTTTATTATCTCCACTAAAAATGTTTACTATTTGTCCAAATCGCTTTTTCGTTTTTTTCTTCCTCTCCCAATCCAATGCTTTAGTTGTTGCAATTCGATAGATCCAAGTTGATAATTTCGCATCCTGTCTAAAACCATCAATACTTAAGTAAACCTGAATAAATACTTCTTGGGCAATGTCTTCTGCCTCTTGTTCTTGCTGTATTATTCCGAGTACAGTATTATAAACCATTTTCTGATAGGAGTCTACGAGCTCTTTAAAAGCAGGTTCGCTTTTTTGCAGTAAGGCTTGTATCAGTTTAGTTTCGCTTAAGATCAAATTGCTGTTATAGTATTTGACGTGAATAAAAAGGGATTCCTTCACATAATCGAAAAATGTTTTGAAATAGAATCAAAAGAAACTGATTAAAATTAAGGCTTTTTAGTATTCGCTAATTCATTTTCAAATGCTGTTTTTGCATTGTCTAAATGAGCAATAAACTTAGTAATATCCGGATCATAGCCATATTTAACAGCACTCAATGGCTTTCCATTTAAATTGAGGAACATATACAATGGCTGTGCATTAAACCCAAATTGAGTAATTTCATAATCCAAGTTTCGATCGCCTTCTGTTACCACTCTATCGCCGTCTTTTTTAGTGTATTGTTCCTTTATTGGCAAATCTGTTGATTCATCTACATACAAACTAACTAACACAAAATTCTCACGCATTCGTTTTAAAACTTCAGGATCTTTCCAAACCTCTTTTTCCATTTTTCTACAATTAGCACAACTATGACCAGTAAAGTCTATCATAATAGGCTTATTGAGGGCTTTTGCTGCAGCCATCCCTTCTTCTAAAGTAAAATACGCAGTAAGATTATATGGCACTTCTAATTTGTCTGTCAAACGCTTGGGTGGTAGTGCCAATGAAATGGTTTTGTCGGAAACTTTAGCGCTTGATTGATATTTTAATAAGTCTAAATTAAAATCTTGTGTTCCATCAGGTGGAATAAATCCACTTAAATGCCTTAATGGGGCTCCCCATAATCCTGGAACTAAATAAACAACAAATGAAAATGTTGCAATGGCAAAAAACAAACGAGGAACACTTAAATGGGGCAAATCACTATCATGAGAAAATTTCAATTTACCTAAAAGATATATTCCCATTAGTCCGAATACTACGATCCATAAAACCAAAAACACATCTCTATCCAATAATCTCCAATGATAAATTAAATCTACATTCGATAAAAACTTTAATGCTAAAGCCAATTCTATAAATCCGAAACAAACTTTTACTGAATTAAGCCAACCGCCACTCTTAGGCAAAGATTGCAACATGGTTGGGAAGAAAGCAAATAAAGAAAAGGGCAATGCTAATCCAGCACCAAAACCTAACATACCAATTACAGGTGCTAATGAAACTCCGCCTGAACTAGCTTGACCTAATAATGTGCCAACAATAGGACCAGTACAAGAGAATGAAACAATTACTAAAGTGAGCGCCATAAAAAAAATACCGATTAATCCGCCTTTGCCAGCTTGTTTATCGGCTTTGTTGGCCCAACTATTTGGTAATTGAATATCGAAAACACCAAAGAAAGAAATAGCAAAAATTAAGAAAATAGCAAAAAATACTAAGTTAGAAACGGCGCTTGTTGAAATCTGATACAATACATCATCTCCAAAAATAAGTACTAAAATAAAAGTAGGTACCGTATAAATTAATATAATGGATAATGAATACCATAATGAATTACGCAAGCCTTGTGCTCGTGTTTTACTTTTCTTTAAAAAGAAACTAACAGTAACAGGTATTAAAGGAAAAACACAAGGAGTAATTACAGCAATTAAGCCTGTAACAAAACAGAGCAGAAAAATTTGCCAAATACTCTTACCAACTACCCCACCAATTTCTTTTTCACTTGTATCATTAATTTTTTTTGATTGAACCGAAACAGAAAATGCAATTTCGCCATTAGGAAACTGATCTCCAGATTTTCCCAACCAATTAAATGACCCTTTTACTACAGCACTATCATTGGAGTTTATATGCAACGGAAATAAGAATAGTACACTATCTGCAAATAATCGATAATTTACTTTTGAATTGACGGTTTCTGGAACTAATAATAAGTTACCTTTTTCAGTAGCAGAATCAGTTATTTTTTGAAACCGAGTAGCAGAACTGTCTAACAATAAGGATGAAACAAATGAATCATCTTTAC
>JAYTXG010000080.1:0-15833 GCA_043743375.1 Sphingobacteriia bacterium | reverse complement strand
GCACCAATGATAAAGCTCATTGCATATTCTATATCACCTTTATTGTTCTTAAGGTTATATTGAACCATGTTAACCCCGCTTACTGCAATATTTTGTATGCCAACTAATTCATACCCTTTTAAACGGTCGCAAATTGCTTTGGTATGATCATAAACATCACCAACAGTTTGAGTTCCGAAAGCAACGGCTTTTGGTATATTGTTGTTAACAAAGTCGATTGATAAAATATCTTTTGCATTGGTAATTCCAATTAAATCTTTTGGAGTACTGATGAAAGATTGATAAGTGTAATTGATTAAAGTAGTTGGTAGAATATCCGACAATTTTAATTGAGTTCCAGTAGCATTGCTTGCAATATTACCAGTCCTAATTGCAGAAGGCATTTTAGCATAATCAACTGCAGATGAAACATCATGAGTTGCTTTATTAAACACACGCATTGCAATTGCATCACCTAAACTTTTGCTTTCAACTCCACCACCACCACCGCCGCCAACTGTTCCGCTAGTGGCAAATCCAATATCATAGCTGTGGTTATTTTCACCAGCAACTCCTGTGGTAACTGGAACAAGAACATCATCTGTACTATACGCACCATCACTATCGCGTTCATCTGCATTTGGATCAACTCCACCATTGTTTTGTAATGTTAAATCGTAGGTTGATAAAGGAGTTTGAACACTTCCACCTTTTGCATTTGGTATTTTTACAGAATAGTTTGTATTTGGTTGAATATTTAAATTATATTTTTCAGAACCAGTATTTGTTCTGGTAGGATCACTAGAGAAATAGTAGTTGCCTTGAACATCAGTTATAGCAGTTCCGATTAAAGTTGTATTTTGTAATAGTTGAACCGTTACACCTGCTATGCCGGTTTCATCTGCATCTTGTACACCATTTGAATTTGCATCAAACCAAACTCTATTCCCAATTTCAATAGGAGCAGGAGCAGAAATAATTTCTAAATCGCCCAAACCATTTGCCTTTCCAAAAACACTAACATCTCCACCTGTGTATAATACTTTACCATTTTTAGCAATACCATCTGTTGTAGAATAATAACGAACTCCACCAGTATACCAAACAGTAATTGGGTCGAATGCAGTTGAAATAACTTCTTTACCAGGGAACATAGCAACACTTCCAGTACTTGTTTCTTCGTGCGAAGTGTTAGGATTACTTCCATTGGCAGTATTTCCTATACCAAGAACCCCGCCATTATCTTTTTCATAACGATCAGTATAAAAGAATTCTCCTCCACCTGGACCTTCTCCGTTATTGGCTCCTGAGGTTGTTATGCCACCAGCAGTACCATTATTTTCCATTGCAAAGCTTGTATATGTTCCGCCAGTATTACTTGCTTTTAATAAATCACCAGCTGCATTTCCTGTGTATAATGTATTGTTACCAATGCTTGTAGGACCCAGATTTAGGTTGCCAGATTGATGTCCTGATCTATCAGTAATACCTAAAATCATTGCACCATCAGCTGGATCAAATTCTAAAGAAGATAATATTGGTTGAGGATAAATAACTTTATCTGTTCCTGGAGGAATAACAGCTTCTGCAAAAGTTCTTGCCCATGGGTGCCATGAACCTTGGCAGAGAGTTGTGGCAGCTATAGTTCCATTTGGGTCGGTATAATTGGTATTTTTAGTAATACCAAAACCAGTGTTCATATTAGCTCTTCTGTTGTACGTTAAAGGTGAATTTAACACTGTACTAAAAGTTTCAGTACCAGGTGTTACATTGGCGTCAACTTTTACAACAATTGCTTTTAATTCTGTTCTATCTACAGAAGAATTATCTGGTTTAACTCCATCTAATACGCCACCTACATAAATAGCACCTCTATAAAATTTAACTGCAAATGGCCTGAATGTGCTGTTGCCTGCAGCTACAGGAAATGGATTGTAAGCAACAATTTGAGAAGCTAAAGTTGGAGCTGAACCATTTACTCCGATATCAACTCTCCATAATTTTCTGTCGTTTAAATTAATGATGTAGAGGTACTTTCCATCGTCTGAAATAGTCATCCCACCAATTCCTTTTTTACCAACTTCGGTAAACACATTACCCCCTGTAATGTCATCTCTATTCGCTTGTGTTTTATTATTATTACCAGGTGCTAATGTTCTACCTGGTAAAGAGCCGGCATCAAATGCTGGATTGATAGCATTTAAATTTACAAAGTTTCCTGTTTGTGTTTTATTAGTAACAGTTTTTGCTCCAATTGTAACATAAATACCATTTATTCCTAAAGGTCCAAGTGATACGTGTCTTTTAACAAATGCCGCATAAAATAATTTATCAGCTTTTTTATGATAGGTGGTTGCCCATACTGCTCCAATTTGTCCCATATCGCTTATTACATCTGCAGCTGCTACACCATCATAATTAAATGCGTAAGCGCCATCGGCTGATTTGGAATTAGGGTAAGCATTCACGCCTGTTTGATTGTCTCCATTCGCATAACTTGGAACAATAATTCTTGCATTGGCATTGTCTATATAATCACCTGGATAGTTTATGCCAAAATCTGAAGAAGAGGATGGTGCAGTTGCAAATTGTATACTTGTTTTATTGCCTGTTCCGAAAGGTGAAGGAAAATCAGCCGACTGCCAACCAGTAAATTCCAAACGTACTTTTGTAGCTACAGGTATTTGTCCTACTGTAAAACTATACGTGCCATTGGCGCTTGAAATTGTTGTACTCAATAGCGTACCAGTTGAATTATAAGCTTTAACTGTTATGTTAGCAGCACCTGGTTCATTAAAACTTAAAGAATTATCTTTAACACCATTGGCATTAAAGTCTCTAAAAACAGTGCCACTAATTTGCGCAGAAAGTTCAAAAGAACTGAAAGCAAAAACAGGTAGCAATAATGCTTTTAATGAATTTTTGATTAAATTTTTTAAGTAGAAATTAACCATATAGGGAAGATTAGAAAGAGTGAATTTGTTGTTATTTTTAAATTTATTTTGTAAAGCAAACAGCTGTATTAATTATTTTATCTGTGCATGGTACGTGAAATTAAGTTTTTTTGAGTTATTATTTACATTAATTTTAGATGAAACCCATAACAGTCAGGTTTTATACAAACTAGTTGGTATATATAAAAATGTGCAGATGTAGTAATATTATAAGTAATTTAGGATGAAGTTAATTCTTCCTGTTTGTTGTAATTGTAAGTTGTTGAAAAATAAAATGTGTATACATAATAATAAAATCATGTTAATTATTTTTTATCAATTATTTCGCAGAAGACTTCAAAAACTTCGTAGGATAATATATTTTTTATTTTTTGTAGGTATAACCAGTAGTTTGTATGCCCAAAGGGAAATAAGGGCCTGTCAAATAGAGCCAAGCTTTATTAAAACCCTTGGATTTAATCCATTATGGACAGCTTTAAGTACCAATGAGAAAAGATCAATTGGGATTGTATTAATTGAGTTTGAAAAAAAAGAAAACCAAACAACCCCAACTCCTCAAAACTCTCGAAAAAGCATTTATCAACACGAGTCATGGAAATCCGCTGGATATCTTTCAACAATTACTTTTGATATTGTTGGAAATGCCTATACCATTCCAACTCCATTAATTTCTATGTTATATAATCCTGTAAATAAATTAAATACTATTTATCAAATTAATGGGATTACCGGAATTTTAACGGAGTGGATGAGCTTGCCTTATGCTTTTTCAATAGCTTTTGGTAATCCTTATGGTTTATTAGGTATTGCTTACGATTGTACCAGTAACTTAATGGTTGCCTCAACAGTTTCAGGGTCTGATAGGTATAATGAAAAAGGCATTATTTATCTTATCAATGTTGCCACTAAAAAAATCATTGATACGCTAAAAAATAAAGATGCAATTGCGCTTAAAGTTGCTTTAGACGAAAATGGAAACAAAAGATTGTATTATGGAACTGCAAGAACGGGTAATATCATTTCTGTGCCAATTAATGCAGATGGGAAACTTAATAAAAAAGTGCAAAGAAAGGAGTTGTCATTGAATGGATATGGCCCTCGTGGAGATGATAAGGCAAGAAAAATTAAGTTTGCAAATGGTACAATGTTGGTTAATGGAATATCATTCAATTATAATTTGCAAGCTTCAAGCGAAAAACCAGAGACTTTGTATACTTTCAAGTGGAATAATAACATAAAAAAATGGGAGTTATTGGATATGAATTAAATATATGAAAAAAAAATATTTTATTATTGTTGTACTGTTTTTTTTGACTATATTTTATTATAATATTGCTACAGTTTTTTCTTCACCAAATGATAAAACGGTAAAATATAAAATTGAGTTGGGGAGGTATCTTTTTTATGATACAAGAATGTCTTACAACCAAACTAAATCCTGCTCATCTTGTCATGACCCAAATTTTGCCTTTTCTGATGGCTATCGCAAATCAGCAGGTGCCGATGGCTACACTGTAAAAAGAAATGCGCCTTCACTTCTTAATATTAAATATAAAACTTCATTTACATGGGGAGATAGTAGTATTAAAAAGCTTTCACAACAAATTGTATTGCCGATGTTTCATCAAAATCCAAATGAGTTGGGGTGGACAAATAATGAAGCCCAAATTATTGCTCGTGTTAAAAGTGTACTAATGTATAAAACCCTTTTTGGTAAAGCATTTCCAAAGGATCATGATCCGTTTATTACCAATAATTTTATTAGTGCAATCTGTAGTTTTGAAGAGCAATTGGTTTCTTTTAATTCATCTTATGATTCATACTTAAAGGGAAACAAAAAACTATTAAATGCAAAAGCTATAGAAGGAATGAATCTTTTTAATTCTACTAAATTAGGATGTAGTAATTGCCACCATTTATTTGAACAATACAATAAAGTACAATACTTCAATACTGGATTATACAATGTTGATTCTTTTGGTTCATATCCCACTAGTGATCAAGGTCTTTTTGAAATTACTAAGAACGTTAACGACAAAGGAAAATTTCGAGTACCTTCCCTAAGAAATTGTATGAAAACGGCACCATATACACATGATGGTTCAGTTGAAACTATTGAGCAAATGATTTCAATTTATCAACGTGGGGGAAGGTTAGTTATCAACGGTGAAAATGCAGGGGATGGTAAATTAAATATCCATAAAAGTAATTTAATAAAAGGGTTCACTCTAACGTTAAATGAAAAAAACAATTTAATTATTTTTCTTTCAACTTTAACAGATACCAGCTATCTGCAAAAGTCAAGTTTACTAAATCCATTCAATGAAAATTAATATGCAGCTCAATTACAAAAAATACTTTTTTTTGGTTATTTTATTATTTGTAATGAGCATTTTACATTCTCAAAAAAAAATAATTTCTCCCAATAAATTAACCCCTTTAAATAGTGTTTATTTACGAGAGTATAAACAAAGTAGTTTTACAACTTCTAAACCAGATACTTCCTCATTTTTTATTGAAAGAAAAAAACAAATTGATTCGATCTTAAATAAATCAATACCAGTAAAATATTACACAGATAAAACAGATGAAAAAACAATCCTTGCTCAAGAAATAGCTTTAACTGACTCCTTTTTTACTAAATATGTTTTTGATTTAACTTCTCACAAACCATTATGGAATGAAATTTTTGGTGTGTACCCTGCTAGGCTTGGTGATATTAGAAAAGGAGTTATTAATTTGCCGGGTTCATTGATGCGAGTTGAAATGTATAACTATGCTTATAACCTTACTACTATTGGGGTTGTGAATATTTTCACCAATAAGATGGTGAGTGTTGATCACTATCCACAAATGCAACCTGATATACCTTCTAGATTGAAGAAACTAGCAGTTATTATTGCGGTTAACTCTCCTGAAGTAGAAAAAGCACTCGGCTTTAAACCTTCGGCTGAAATGCCAATAATGGCGAGTACAAAAACTGCTTTAAATAGAACAAAATGCGAAAGATCGCAACATTTATGTGTTGCTCCAACTTTTGTAAAAGGTAATAGGGCACTTTGGGTAATTGTAGATTTAACTGACAATAAGATAGTAGGTCTTAGGTGGACAGATGTTGGAAAGGATGCTGATAAAATTGTTGTTACAGAAAGAAAGTTACAGAATGAAAATCTGGCCGATTGTTTCTGTGAAACTGTAAATACCGTCACAAAAAATAATTGGAAAGTAGATTATGTGTTAACTTCTTCTGATGGGTTAATGATTAGCAATGTTAATTTTAAATCAAAACCAATTATTAATAGTGCCAAATTAGTTGATTGGCATGTTAGCTATTCTGGAACTGACGGCTTTGGTTATAGTGATGCTGTAGGTTGCCCAATTTATAGCCAGTCGGCTGTAGTAGCTACAGATCCTCCAATTATTGCAGATATTATTGAAGGGGATAGCACAGTTGGCTTCATGTTAGAGCAACGATTTTTTAGTGAGCTATGGCCTGTAGCATGCAATTATAGTTATTCTCAGCGCTTTTTCTTTTATAAAAATGGTCAGTTTCGGATGACCTGTGCAAGCTTAGGACGAGGGTGTGGTAATAATGGAACTTATCGACCTGTTTTTAGAATTGCTTTTGCAGGAAATAAACAATCATTTTATGAGTATGGCAATGAAAAATGGAATTTATGGAACAAAGAAAAATGGCAATTACAACAACCTACTACTGTTTATACCGATAAAGGATATCAATATAAATTAGCAACCAGCCCAGAATCGGGTTACTATATTGAGCCAGGTAGGGGACAGTTTAAAGATAGTGGTAGGGGCGATAATGCTTATTTGTATGTTACAAAAAATCATTTAGATAAAGATGAAGGAGAATCTGATTTGATAACAATTGGTCCGTGTTGTAATACAGATTATCGGCAAGGTCCTGAAAAGTTTATTGAACCCTTCGCAGAGAACACGGTTGGCACTGATTTAGTAATTTGGTATGTACCTCAAATGAAAAATGACGATACCCCTGGTTCTAAATATTGTTGGGCCGAAACATATTATGATAAAGGAGTTTATAAAGTAAAAACTTATCCGTGTTTTGCTGGTCCAATGTTTGTTCCATACATAAAATAACGTATATTGTATTTTTAATTTATGAGTGAAAGAATTAACTTAATGATTGCTGATGATCACCCCCTTTTTGTGGAGGGGTTAAAGATGATTTTAGGAACTGATCCATTAATTAACATTTCTGGAATAGCCAATGATGGTAAACAATTGCTTTATTTGTTAACACAACAGCCTGATACCGATTTAATATTGTTGGATGTAAATATGCCCAATTTAAATGGTTTGGATACTATCAAATATATTAAGCAATCTTTTGTTACAGTAAAGGTTTTAATGCTTTCTGCATATAGTGATAATAAATTAATTGAACAGGCTAAACAAATAGGGGCAGATGGATATTTTTTAAAGAACAGTAGTAAAGAGGAGTTAATTGGAGCAATAAAAAAAGTAGTAAGTGGAGCGCCTGTTTTTATCGTTGGAAACGAACCAGACCCTAAAGATGTTTTTAAAAAATTAGATGTGTTCTTGCGTAAGTTTAATCTTACTAAGCGGGAGCTGGAAATTGTTTATTATCTCAAACAAACTTATACCAATCAACAAATTGCTGAGAAATTACACCTAAGTATTTATACAGTAGAAACGCACCGAAAAAATATTATGCATAAGTTGCAACTGAATTCACCAGCTGCATTGGTTAAATTCATGATTGAGTTTAACGTATAATTACTGTTGAATTACCACTTTCTTCGGTTGGTATTTCGTTCCATTCCCTTCAATGGTTAATATACTGATAGATAAACCTGATAAGCCGTTTAAGTGAATCGGCACCATATTATCACCTTTAACCACACTTGCATTTTTAGAATAAAATACTTTGCCACTTGCTGCATCCGTTAGCTTTAATGTTAAAGTAGTATTTAAATCGCTTTTAAACTGTGCAGTGAATTTTCCTCCTTTAACTGGATTCGGAAAAATATTAATTAAAGTTGCTGATTGATTCAATATATTCTCTGAAGTTTTTTTAGAAAAAGCAATATTATTTATCTGTAGATCAACATTAGTTGAAATTGATGAAATTGTTTCGAAAGCAAAAACAATTGTTGTTATATCAGTTGCATCAATTTTTAAAGTAGAATTTATAGTTTTAAAATCGTCTAAATTAATGCAATAATCATTTAAATTAGTTCCTAATGGTAATGTATATTTAAATTGTTGGTCGAAATTTGAAATTGAATTTTTAACTAAAATTATCTTGCAATTTGCATTTGCCTTTGCTGAAAAAACCAACGATTTAAAATTAGAAAGGTTTTCACTTGAGCCTGCTGCTCTTAAAACTTTGTATGCAGTAACGTAGTTAGAAGTAGTTGCCTGAATTTTTACATTTCTAAATACTGGATAATTATCCGTATCAGTCTTTACAGAATCATTGGTAACTTTATACTCTCTAATTACTGTTTTTGTAGAATCGTAATCTAAACCCCAAGTACCATCACTCATATAAACCACATCTTGCAACTTTCCATTTACATACATAGCAATATTGCTTTCAAATGCATCACTCATGGGAATTGAGACTGCTGATTTATTAAACGAATTCATATTAAAAGGAAAGGTTCTTTTCGTTTTTAAGGTAGTTATTTCATTGGCTCTTTCTTCAATTTCAAAATAACCGTTACTAAACATTGATTTGTTATCAATAGTTAAATTAATTGTTGCGCCATTTCGCTTTCCTTTTATTATTAAACTACTTGGCAAAGTTGCACTTTTGTTATTCTGCAGTACTGGCATAATTAAATTTAACTTTCCTAGTATGTCTAATGCCATATCTATACATAAATATGGAGCTGTTCCCCATACTTGGTAATTGATCAAAGTATCTTCCGCTATATAATCTTTGTTTAACCAGTTGGACTGGAAGGAGAATGTATTTCTTCCTATTTTTTTACCAACTGAAAAACTCATTGCATATTCTATATTTCCAGTTTCTTGTAATAAAGTATAACGAACAAAATTTAAATTATTAAGTGTAAAATTGTCAATATTTAATAGCTCTGCACCTTTTAATCTATCGCAAACTGGTTTAGTATGTTCATACATTGCACCCAAAGTTTTGGTAGCAAATGCTACTGCTTTACAAGAATTATTTTGGATAAAATCTACGGAACGCACTTCTACAGCATTTGTTAAACTTGGAATATCAGCTGGAGTTGTTACATAAGTTATAAAGCCTGCATCTAGCATGGTATTGGGCATTATAGTTGCAAGTTTCAATCCATAATTCGTTGACGTACTATTACTTTGAATTTGATTTTTTTCTGTTTGATACAACGGCATGTTTTGGTAATTCACTTCACCATTGGTGCCATTGAGAATTTTTGTGTATACTCTTTTAGCTATTTTATCTCCCAAGCTTTTGCTTTCTAAACCTCCGGTAAATCCTGAATACGACAAGCCTCCATCTGAATTGAGGGTTGGAACACTATCTATAGCATTAACACAATTAATAGGATTTACCGTTGCAAAAAATAACACGTCATTAAAATCATGATCACAGTTGCTGTTATCTCTTCTGGTATCTTCGAATCCAATAACAATTCTATTAGTGGCCGAATCTCTTATTAAAACAGTGTGTTTTTTGTCAGAAGCATTTGCTTCAGGGTTAAAAGCTGAATTTGAATAGAGTGTCCAGTTTCCTGAGGTAACTATAGATCCATTCCATCCATCAGCCATTAATACAAAGCCGATACCAGTCTTTGCTGGAAAATTTCCTAAAAAAACTTTATCGCCAGCAGTTAATGATCCCCCAGATCCAGATTTTGAAGCGTTTGGAAATATTATTTTAATTTGACTGGTTAATGGAGCAACGACAGGAGGATTATCTGTGTTGTAGGTGTAATATCCTAGAGCATTTCTGTATGCTGCACCTTCATCTACAAATGTTATCCAAACATCAGAAGGGCATTTCAAATCTATCGTTTCCGTTCTTCCTTCAGCAATTAAGCGAGGATTATAAGTTGGAATAGGTCTGCTTTCAGGTAAAGTAGTACTTATACTGTTTCTGAATATTGTAGAAACAATGTCTGCAGGAGTTATCAAATAATTTGGTTTGCCTTGATAATCATAAGTGCCCATATACTGATATTGGGCAGATAACTCTATTGAAAATAAGATTGGTATTAGTAAAACTAATAGGTACGTAAAAGTTTTAAACATATAGTTCATTTAGTAAACGGTTAACCAAAAATGTGTTGTTTACTATAGGGTAGATCAAACGATATTTAAAGCCAATCACTAAATTATCCAATATCAAGCTGAAAACGTAAAACATGGGAAGAATGGTATAGTTCTAATGAGAATTATATTCCTAAATTTGAAGTAACTATCTAATTTTCAGCTTGTTGATTAATTTTTGTAAAAACAGTGCATTCAAAATATACCAATAGATTGGTATATTGAAATTTAACTTTTCTACATTTTTAAAACTTCATGTGGCTGCTTAAAGCTACTTTCTTAACTTCACCGCAATATGGAAATCAATGTAAAAACAGCACAACAACTTCGAATTACAGAGGAAGAATTTGAGCTGATCAAACAAAAATTAAATAGGATACCAAATTTTACAGAATTATGCGCTTTTAGTGGTATGTGGAGCGAGCATTGTAGCTATAAAAACTCCATTAAATGGCTAAAAACACTACCACGTGATGGAGGAAGAATGTTAGTTGCCGCAGGGGAAGAAAATGCAGGATTGATGGATATTGGAAACGGATTTGGTGTTGTATTTAAAATTGAAAGTCATAACCACCCTAGTGCGATTGAACCCTTTCAGGGTGCTGCAACAGGAGTTGGAGGTATTCAAAGAGATATTTTTACAATGGGTGCGAGACCAATTGCCTCTTTGAATAGTTTGCGATTTGGAAATATTAAAGACAAAAAAACGCAACATCTACTGTCTGGTGTAGTAAAAGGAATTGGTCATTATGGTAATTGCTTTGGAGTTCCTACAATTGGAGGCGAAGTATATTTTGAAGATTGTTATCACACCAATCCTCTAGTAAATGCGATGAGTGTTGGTATTATGAAAGCCGATAAAATGGTGAGTGCAACTGCAAAAGGAACTGGTAATCCAGTAATTTATGTTGGAAGTGCAACAGGCAAAGATGGAATAGGTGGAGCAAGTTTTGCAAGTGCAGACATTTCACACGAAAGTGTGCAAGAATTACCTGCTGTTCAAGTTGGTGATCCATTTCAAGAAAAAAAATTATTGGAAGCATGTTTAGAAGTGTTAGAGACAGGTGCTGTAATAGGTATGCAAGACATGGGTGCTGCAGGAATTATTTGTAGTACTGCAGAAATGAGTGCAAAAGGTGAAGTTGGAATGCATATTGATTTAGAGAAAGTACCTACTCGTCAACAAAACATGAAAGCCTGGGAATTACTCTTAAGTGAAAGTCAGGAACGTATGTTAATGGTAGTAGAAAAAGGAAGAGAAGCCGAGGTTGTTGCAGTTTTTGAAAAATGGGATTTAAGTGCTAGCACTATAGGTCATGTTACTGATGATGGCCTATTAAAATTTTACATGAATGGAGTTTTAGAAGCAGAACTTCCTGCGTATGATTTAGTACTTGGTGGTGGAGCACCTCAATATATTCGACAATATAATGAACCAAAATATTTCGAAAAGATAAATGCATTTAATATTGCCGATGTAGCAGATGTTACTGATCTTAAAACAACAACAGAAGCCTTAGTATGTTTGCCTAATATTGCGAGTAAGAGATGGATATATACACAATATGATAGCATGGTTGGTGCTGCTAATGTTGTTACGAATAGTCCGAGTGATGCTTCAATAATTTTGGCAAAGGGAACTGGCAAAGCACTTGCAATTACAGTTGATTGTAATAGTAAATACGTTTATGCTAATCCATATATAGGAGCAATGATTGCTGTTGCAGAAGCTGCAAGAAATATTATTTGTAGTGGAGGAGAGCCGATAGGTGTTACCAATTGTTTAAATTTTGGTAATCCATATGATCCAGAGGTTTATTTTCAATTTGTGCATGCAGTAACTGGTATGGGAGATGCTTGTAGAAAATTTAATACCCCTGTTACAGGTGGTAATGTGAGTTTTTATAATCAAAATCCCGATGGTCCAATTTATCCAACTCCAACAATTGGAATGGTTGGTATTTTAGAAAATGTAAACACTAAAATGACGCTCGATTTTAAAAATGAAGGAGACCAAATACTATTAATTGGCAGTCAGCACAATGATATTTCGTCAAGCGAATATTTACATAAGATAAAGGAAGTGGTTTATTCACCGTCACCGTATTTTAATTTGGATGAAGAATATAACACTCAACAATTTGTTTACAATATAATCCAACAGAAAAAAATAAAGAGTGCCCACGATATTAGTGAAGGAGGTTTAATGATTACACTAATGGAAAGTGGTTTTTTTGGTAATAAAGGATTTGATATTGATCCTTCTGTTGAAATTCGAAAAGATGCTTATTGGTTTGGAGAAGCTCAGGGAAGAATTATAGTAACTGTAGCAAGTGGTGGAGCTAATCAATTAATAAATGATGCAAGAATTGCTGGAATAGCTAGTAGTTTACTAGGAATAGTAACGGATAAAAATATTATTATTAATGGAGAGAGCTGGGGTAATATTGAAAGTTGGAAGGAAAAATATGATACTGCAATTGAAAAGATGATTCAATAAAATTAAATGGTCAACGAAAAACAAATAATAGTAACAGGTGCTGCGGGCTTTATTGGTAGCTGCATGGTTCAATATTTAAATAATCAAGGCTTTCTAAACTTAATTTTGGTAGATGACTTTGGTGTAGAAGAAAAAAGAAAAAATTGGGAGTCCAAAATATTTGATTCAATTATAGAACGTTATAATTTATTCAATTGGTTAGCAGAGCATAAGCCTACATTAAGCGCTATTATTCACTTAGGTGCAAGAACTGATACAACTGAATATAATTATGCCATTCACGAAGAATTAAACCTGAATTACTCTAAAGAAGTTTGGGAGTATTGCAGTGTTCATCAAATCCCTTTAATTTATGCATCTAGTGCTGCTACTTATGGAGATGGTGAAAATGGCTATATAGATGATCATTCTCTACTCGATCAATTGAAACCATTAAATCCGTATGGAATTAGTAAAAACGAGTTTGATAAATGGGCAATCCAGCAAGAACAATATCCTCCAAATTGGGCAGGATTGAAATTTTTTAATGTGTATGGCCCAAATGAAACCCATAAGGGAAGAATGGCCAGCGTAATTTGGCATTCTTTTAATCAAATAAAAGAAAGTGGTTTTGTAAAGCTTTTTAAAAGTCATAAAGTCGGATTTAAAGATGGAGAGCAACTTCGTGATTTTATTTATGTAAAAGATGTGGTAAGTGTTATTTTCTGGATGTTGGAGAAAATGGAATGTAGTAACTGGAATAAAAAATTGAATGGAATTTATAATTTAGGAACGGGCAAGGCACGCAGTTTTACAGATCTAGTGAATTCAACTTTTAATGGATTAGATACAGCGCCAAAAATTCAGTTTATTAACATGCCAGTAGATATTAGAGATAAATACCAGTATTTTACTCAAGCAGAAATGGATAAACTAAAATTTGCTGGTTATTCTCAATCCTTCTATACATTAGAAAAAGGCGTTGATGATTATGTTCGAAATTATTTATCAACATACAAACAATACTAAAAAATGATGGCACAAAAAATTGCAATTATTGGTGGTGGTAATTTAGGTTCAGCCATGGTTGAAGGATTGGTAAATAGTACATTTAGTTTGCCAGAAAATATTACTATTACCAAAAGGAATATTATTACACTTGCTACTTTAGCTGCTAGAGGAGTAAATATCACTAGTAATAATGGACAAGCTGTTACTAATGCCAATTGGATAATTTTAGCAATAAAACCATTTCAAATAAAAGAAGTGTTGGAAGAAATAAAGCCTTTTCTTAAAAAAGACAAACAAGTGATTGTGAGCGTTGTAGCTGGTGTGTGGATTGAAGAAATTAAATTGATTATTGGCGCTGATTTTCCAATATTTAGGGCAATGCCTAATACGGCTATAGCCATTCAAGAAAGTATAACCTGTATTAACGGAAATGGGGTAACAGAATTACAAACTCAATATGTAACCAAACTGTTTAATCAATTAGGTAAAACTGTATGGATAGAAGAAAAATTGATGGACGCTGCAACCGTTTTAGGTGCATGTGGAACTGCATTTGCTATGCGATATATTAGGGCTAATATTCAGGGAGGAATTGAAATCGGGTTTAGTGCTACAACCGCCTCTCTAATTGCAGCTCAAACTGTAAAAGGTGCTGCAGAATTACTATTGCAAAAAAATACACATCCAGAACAAGAGATAGATAAAGTAACAACCCCAAAAGGATGCACCATTGCTGGTTTAAATGAAATGGAGCATCAAGGATTCAGTTCTTCATTAATTAAAGGGATTGTTACTAGTTACAAAAAAATAGTGAACGATATGTAATTAGTAAAGTTTTCCGGTAATTAAATCTAACTGATAAGTTAGTGGAGTAGCCCTAGAATAGTCTTTAATTATTTCATAACTAGAGCTTCCAAATTGTAAACTACTTTTAATCGGGCTTTTTATCCTATCAAATGCCAAGCTGTTTATATTATTAAAAATATAACTACTATTGCCAATATGAGTTAAGCGAATAAAAAACCCATTTGAATTATTAACAAACAAATTAGCCCCATCGCTGTACCCCCATGCCTTATTACATGATACAGACTCTCCTTCTTTATGAGCATTTATCTCAGTAGCATAAATACCTGTACTTCCTATATTATCGTATTTCTTAATTAACTCTATTGAGTCGGCATATATTTTTTTATTCAAAAAGTCCTTATAGGTTAAATAAACGCCTCTTATTGGCTTTGCAATTTCTTTATAACGTTTCAGCTGTTGATTATAGAAATTATTAAAGTCGGAATGAGTAATGGCACTGTTTTCGGTCTCTTTGGTTGTATAATTTTTTATAAAAACTTCAGTTTTTAATACTTGTAACAATGAATCAATTAAAATATTGATACCCTTACCTTCATTGTATTGTTCTGTAAAAATACCACTGATCTTCTTCTGTGGATAATATAGGTTATTAAAAAGTGTATACACTTCAAGCTCGTATTCTAAATTTGTTTTCAATCTTGGGCTTGAAGCCGAATAAGGTTCATTTGCAGAGGAAGTGAACCAACATTTTTGAAACACTATAATTAAGTCTCTTTCACTTGTGCTATCAGTGTTGATGTATGGATCAATAAAATATTTTGTAAGCCATTTTAGCGGTCCCTCTTTAATTTGCAACCCCATCGTTTTAATACCTTTCTTTTTTGATGCAAGGTTTATAGGTAGATAGCCAACTTTAGAAATATCCGATCTAACGTCAATTAATTTTATTTGCCGAATCTCTTTTAAATCAATTTGTTCATTAAAATGAATTTGAGGAATTATTTCTACAACAGTAAACCCAACTGTTGTAGAAATAATATTTTTATTTGAGTTATTGTATCTGCTTAAATCGTTTGTTTTGTCTATTTCATTAATTCTTTTTTCATTTATTAAGCGTTCTTCTTTAGCTCTTGCTTCCGCACTGTTGAGCACTGCAGCAGTTACTTCTGATTGAGACATACAGTTAGAGCTAATTAGCATACTTGCAAAAACCCAAAAAATAAGTTTCATATTTTTTTTATTGTAACTACAAACGTGCTTTCAAAAATGCTATAGTTTTAGTATGAGCATCTTCTGTAGCTTCTTTATTA
>JAYTXG010000079.1:0-12025 GCA_043743375.1 Sphingobacteriia bacterium | reverse complement strand
CCCGATAGTGTACTAGCACTAGCAGACGAAGTGGTGAATATTGACCTCACCGCAGACGAGTTAATTGACCGCTTGAAGGAAGGGAAAATATACCATGCTGATAAAATAGAAACAGCATTGAAGAATTTTTTTAAAAGTGAGCATATTTTGCAATTAAGGGAGTTAGCACTGAAGGAAGTTGCATCTCAGGTAGTAAGGAAAGTGGAAATTGAAATCACTAAAGTAAATGCCATCAAACATGAAAAGTTTTTAGCCTGTATTAGTTCAAATGAAACAACTGCCAAAACAGTAATAAGAAAAACAGCAAGACTTGCTAACTACTATAACAGCAATTGGTATCTACTGTATGTTCAGACACCAAAAGAATCAAGCGATAAAATTGCATTGGATAAACAACGCTACCTCATAAATAATTTTAAATTGGCTACTGAATTAGGGGCAGAAATTATAAAAGTGAAAAATAATAATATTGCCAAAGCAATAATTGAGCAGTGTGAGGAAAGGAGTATCACTACCATTTGTATTGGAAAGCCTCATTTAAATTTATTCAAAGTAATTTTAGCCACTAATTTGTTTAATGAATTGCTGAAAAAACTTTCTTCTAATAATATTGACCTTGTAATTTTAAGCTGATGAAAATTAAAGTAAAACTTTTTTTAGGTATAGGATTGTTATTTGCAATGATAGTTCTGCTTACTGTAATGAGCAGTTATTTTATCAATAGGCTATCTGGCGATACAAAAAATATATTAGTAGCCAATTACAATACATTGGATTATGCAAGAAAAATGCAAATTGCTTTGGACAATGGTATTCAAGCTACCGAAAAGATTAAACTATTTCAGGTTAATCTGAAGCTTCAGCAAAAAAATATAACAGAAGTAGGGGAAAAAGAATTAACTGATAATCTTGTAAGACACTTTGAGCAATTACAAAAAAACACAGTTGATATTACTTTAATAAAATTAGTACACAATGATATTTCAGATATTATGCTCTTGAATTTGCAAGCTATTGATCGAAAGAGTAAAATAGCAGAAATAACAGCTGATAACTCAATCTTTGGAATAACAATTATTGGCACTTTATGTTTCCTTATTGCATTGATTATTTTTTTTAATTTACCAGGAAATATTGCTAACCCTATAAAAGAATTATCAGAAAGTATTAAGCAGATTGCTGCTCAAAATTACTCTCAACGAGTACATTTTGAAAAGCACAATGAGTTTGGTGAATTGGCTGCTTCCTTTAATACAATGGCAGAAAAACTACAAGAGTATCAGGCGGGGAATATTCAAAAGCTGATGATAGAAAAGAAAAGAATTGAAGCACTTATCAATAATATGCATGACCCAGTAATAGGATTAGATGAAAGGAAACTAGTGTTGTTTATGAATGATTCTGCATTAAAAATAACAGGCTTGAAATCGGGTGATGTGATAGGGAAGCCAGTACAGAATATTGCAGTTAATAATGATTTGGTTCGAATTCTCATCAAAGATCTTTTTTTAGAAAATGAGCTACCAGAAGAAAAACAGCCTCCATTAAAAATATATGCAGATAATAAAGAAAGCTATTTTGAAAAAGAAATAATCCCCATTAAAATAGTACCAACCGGTGAAAAGGAAGAATGTCTTATAGGTAATGTAATATTATTACAAAACATCACTCCATATAAAGAATTGGACTTTGCAAAAACTAATTTTATTGCAACTGTTTCACATGAACTAAAAACTCCTATTTCTTCAATTAAAATGAGTTTACAATTGTTGGAGAATAAACAAGTAGGTTCATTAAATGAAGAACAACAAAGCCTTATTGAAAGTATTAAAGAAGACGCAGGAAGGTTATTAAAGATTACAGCAGAATTGCTAAATATGACACAAGTAGAAAGCGGTAATATTCAACTCTCCCTAACACCCTGCGACCCAAAAGAGATTTTGATGTTTGCAATCAACGCCACCAAAACACAGGCCGAAGTGAAACATGTAAAACTAGAGTTGAGCATACCAGATAATTTACCAAAAGTACATGCCGATAATGATAAAACAGCTTGGATCTTAACAAATCTTATTTCAAATGCAATCAGGTATTCTTATGAAAATTCAACAATTGAATTAAGTATTACAGAAATTAACGACAAAGTAAAAATTGCTGTTAAAGATACTGGGCAGGGAATTGCACCTCAATACAAGGAAAAAATATTTAATCGTTACTTCCGCGTGCCCGGAACAAAAAAGGAAGGTACCGGACTTGGTTTAGCAATAAGTAAGGAATTTATTGAAGCACAAGGTGGACTTATAACTGTAGATAGCGAATTTGGTGCTGGCAGTGTTTTTTCTATTTTACTTCCTATGGAATAAAGTTATTTTAATATAATACAGACTTAACACTAATCTCCCTTACATCAAACCAATTAACTTCTTCATCCTTTTTAAACCAAGTTAATTGACGCTTTGCATACTGCCGAGTATGTATCTTAATTTTATGTACTGCTTCATCAAGACTGAATTTCCCATCCAAATAATCGAATATTTCTTTATACCCTACTGTTTGCAAAGCTGCATAACCTCTCCAATTGCTAACAGATTTCACTTCTTCTATTAATCCATCTTCCATCATTTGATCAACACGAGTATTGATTCTTTCAGTTAGTATTTCCATTGGCAATTGTAACCCAATTTTAATGGTTGAAAAATGTCGCTGTTTTTTAACTGCTGATCTAAAAATGGTAATTGATTTTCCAGTTGCATTAAAAACTTCTAATCCACGCATCAATCTTTGAGGATTTTGCTGCTCGGCAATTTGCCAAAATGCTGGATCCTTATGCTTTATTTCGGCCTGCAACCAAATTAGCCCTTTAGCCAAATATTGTTGAACGATAGTTTCTCGAATTTCAGCAGAAATAACTGGCATTGGATCTATTCCTTCGCAAAAAGCTTTGATGTAAAGACCAGTGCCACCAACCATTATAACAGAATCATTTTTTATAAAAATTTGTTCTGTTTTATTTAATGCATAGAACTCAAAATACGCAGCATTAATATCTTCAGTTACGCCATTGGTTGCAATAAAATGATGTGGAACTTGCGCTAATTCTTGATTGGTTGGTTTTGCAACCCCAATTGATAATTCTTTAAAACACTGGCGCGAATCAGCAGAAATTATTTCAGTATCGAGTTCATTTGCTAATGAAATTGCAAATTTAGTTTTACCAATTGCGGTGGGTCCAACAATAATATACACTTTTTTTTTTCCGCTATTCTTCAAAATGATCATTTTGCTCTTCAAGAGAATCATTTTGTTCTTCAGCACTATCGTTTTCTTCTTCACGGTCATTTTCTCTAGATGCTAAATCCTCCACTTCTTCTTCTCCTGCACCTTCTTCTCCAAAACCTTCGATAGTTTCTGTTAAATCATACTTTTCTTCAATGTCTGCAAACTTATCTCCCAACAAACTCTTAGTTCCGTATTGTTGCGGACCAATACCTTCTACTCTTAAAATTGCAGGATAAATTATTTTATTATTTTCTTCTTTACTAACATTAATTAGTTCTATTAAAAAAACCCAATGCTTAATGAAATCGTACTCGTAAACAAATTTCTGATTGGTATCTTGTATTTCTGAGCCAATGATGGTGCTTTCCATCAATAAAGGATCCGCTATATATTGCTTGTCATAGCGTTCGAAACTAATTTCTCTTCCACGCAACCAATTATCATTGCTTCTATAATAAGTTGCTTGATGTTTCGAGTCGAACTCAAATGATTTTAATATGGCGAAATGTAGCTCTTGAAAAGTTTGTTTATGCTTTATAACTATATCTCGATAAACTGCCTCATCTTCTTCCAAGTAAATTCTAAATTTTAAAACAGCCATTCAGTGGTGATTTTATTAATTGAGGTGCAAATTAGTGATTATTTAACGGGTTTTAGGTTCAGTTCTCCAGCTTTTTTTAACATATATTGATAGGCATCATCAAAATTATTGGGAATAATACCATCTAAAATGGCTTCCCTAATAGCATCTTTAATGATACCAACATTTTTACTAGGAGACAACCCAAATACTTCCATTACCATTTCTCCCGTAATGGGAGGTTGCCAATTTCTAACCCTGTCCAAATCTTCAACCACTTGCATTTTTGCCTTAACTAATTCAAAATTTTGAATAAACCGCTTCACTTTCAATTTATTCTTACTAGTAATATCTGCAGCACAAAGGATCATTAAATCGTCAATATCATCTCCAGCATCAAATAAAAGTCTTCTAACTGCACTATCCGTAATATTTTCCTTTGTTAAACTAATCGGACGGAGATGCAAAAGCACTAATTTTTGCACATATTTCATAGAATCATGCAATGGCAACTTGAGTTTGGTAAATATCTTTGGAACCATTCTAGCTCCTACTACTTCATGACCATGGAAAGTAAACCCGTGCCCTTCTTCAAAACCTTTGGTTGGTGGCTTACCAATATCATGCAATAATGCAGCCCAGCGTAGCCATATATTATTTGTGTGAATACATATATTATCCAGCACTTGAAGTGTGTGATAAAAATTATCTTTATGCCCTAATCCATCTACATATTCAGCACCATGCAAATCTACCATTTGAGGAAAGATCAACTTTAATAACCCCGACTTAAACAATAAATCCCACCCATAAGATGGCTTTTTACAACTCATTATTTTATTAAGTTCATCGGTGATTCTTTCTTGAGAAACAATTTTTATCCTATCAACATTATCCTGAATCGCTTTAAATGTATTCAACTCAATTTCAAAACCTAATTGTGTTGCAAAGCGTATTGCTCTTAACATTCTTAAAGGATCGTCACTAAATGTTGATTTTGGTTCTAAAGGTGTTTTAATAGTTCTATTTGCAATTGCAGATAAGCCATCAAACGGATCAATCATTTTACCATAGTCCGTTTTATTTAAACTAATAGCCAATGCATTCATCGTAAAATCTCGCCTATTTTGATCATCTTCAATTGTACCAACTTCTACAGCTGGTTTTCGACTATCATGCTGATAACTTTCTTTCCTAGCTCCTACAAACTCAATTTCAAAATCGGGTAATTTTATTTGAGCTGTACCGAAATTTTTAAAAAATGATACCAAAGGTTTTATCTCAAAAGTAGCAGCAAAAACGTTGGCCAAAACAATTCCATCTCCAATACATACAATATCAATATCCTTTACTGCACGCCCAATTATCTTATCTCTTACAAAACCTCCTATAATATAACAGGGCATGTTTAAACTTGCAGCAACATTGCTTATTTGCTCAAAAATGATCGACTCTTTATGATTAAACTGAATATCCATTCGTTGCAAATGTACTGCGTTTGATATTATGCAAATAAGGGATCTACCAATTGTTTAACCTCAATTGAATTAGCACAATTGAAATGACCAAGTGGGCAAGCTGATTTGCCATGAAGTCCACATGGTCTACATGCTAGCAGTAATGGTGTTTCAATAATTTTACTATTAGTAGAAAGTGGGCCATACCCAAATGCAGGTATTGTAGAACAATAAACAACAGTAACAGGAGCATTAACTGACGAACAAAAATGCAAAGGAGCCGAATCATTCACATAATTCATTTTTGAATTTTTCATTAATGCCGCTGATTGTAAAAAACTACATTTCCCAGCTAAATTAATGCAATGCTGGTTTTTTACTTCAATAATAATTCGATCACAAAGTGCAATATCACTCGGCCCACCTAAAAGAAAAACATTCATTGAATCGGGAATCATTTTTATAAATTCAATCCATCTTTGTGAAGGAAATTGTTTAGTAAACCATACTGATGATGGTGCAATACAAATATATGCTTGTTGCTGCCATTGTGCTATATATTCAATATCCAATTTGCTGGGATATAAAGCTGGCATAGCAACTGGGTTAGTACAAAAAGATTTGATTAATTGATGGTTACGTTCAATTTCATGGCCTCCCATGTAATCTATGCCTATTTGATGAGGAACAAATTCCGTAAAAAATAAATGAAATGGATTTTTATTAAACCCAATTGTTTTATCAGCATTAGAAAAGGCAGTTAATAATCCCGTTGCAGCATAACGTTGTAAATTGATAACCAATGAATAGCTATTTTTTCTGATTTGAAGAAGTAACTCAAAAAGGTGTAGGTATTTATTATTTTGCTTGTTCCAAATTAAAACTTGATTAATATAAGGATGGTTATTGAATAGCACTTCATTGCCTTTTCTTACCGCGATATCCATTACTGTATTGGGGTGTTCTTGGTGAATTGACTCTAATAAAGAAGTAGCTAAAACTACATCTCCAATAAAAGCGGTTTGAATTACCAAAATGCTGCGCATCTTACGAATTTACAATTTAAGCATGAAACTGTATGTTTGCAAAAAAATAGTCATGTTACAACAATTAATCACAGCAGCTTGGGCCGACAGAAATTTGTTAAAGGAGGAGTCTTATTTAAATGCCGTAAAGGAAGTTATTGAATTAATAGATAAGGGAAAAGAAAGAGTAGCTGCGCCAACAGAGCATGGATGGGTAGTAAATGAATGGGTTAAACAAGCAATTTTAATGTACTTCGGTATTCAGCAAATGCAAACTTGGAATAGCCCACCTTTTGAGTTTTATGATAAAATGTTACTTAAAAATAACTATGAAGAATTAGGAGTAAGGGCTGTACCACCCGCTACTGCTAGGTATGGCGCATACATTGCAAAAAATGTGATTTTAATGCCAAGCTATGTTAATATTGGCGCTTATATTGATGAAGGAACAATGGTTGATACTTGGGCTACCGTTGGAAGTTGTGCCCAAATTGGCAAAAATGTGCATTTGAGTGGTGGTGTTGGAATTGGAGGTGTTTTAGAACCATTACAAGCAACGCCAGTTATTATTGAAGATGGCTGCTTTATCGGAAGCAGATGTATTGTTGTAGAAGGTGTAGTTGTTGAAAAAGAAGCAGTTCTTGGTGCTAATGTTGTTTTAACGCAGTCCACCAAAATCATTGATGTGAGTGGAACCTCACCTATTGAAATGAAAGGAAGAGTGCCAGCAAGAAGTGTAGTAATCCCTGGTAGTTATACCAAACAATTTAATGCAGGTGCATATCAAGTAAGTTGTGCATTAATAATTGGACAAAGAAAACCAAGCACTGATTTAAAAACAAGCTTGAATGATGCGCTGAGGAATTTTAATGTGAGCGTTTAAATTATGATTCACAATAAAGATCATCAACGTCAATTATATAATGGCTTTCTGATTAGTTTAGCAGGTGCAATTTTGTTTTCTACAAAAGCCATTTTTGTAAAATTAGCCTTTAAAGAAACTGGCGTTGATGCAGTTACTTTACTCACATTGAGAATGCTTTTTGCTTTGCCATTTTATTTATTAGCTGCATGGTTTTCGGGAACCAATGAAAATACAAAATCGCTTTCAAAATCTTATTGGTATTGGATTATTGTAATGGGAATTTTTGGTTACTATTTAAGTAGTCTTTTTGATTTCATTGGCTTACAGTATGTATCAGCTGGATTAGAGCGATTGATTCTTTTCCTCTATCCTACTTTTGCTGTTTTAATTAATACTTTTTTATTTAAAGCCGCTTTAAGCAAAATACAAATTATTGCGTTAACCCTTACCTACTCAGGTATTGGATTGGCCTATTTTTCGGAAATAAGAACTATTGAACATACGCCCAACTTTATTTTTGGATCATTAATGATTTTTCTATGTGCAATTACCTATTCTATTTATTTAGTAGGCACTGGTAAATTAGTGCAAAAAACAGGAACAACAAGGTATACAGCTTATGTAATGCTAGCTGCTACAGCAGGTATTTTTATTCATTTTTTAATGACTCATTCTATTGCTGATTTACATTTTACCTCAACACTTACTTGGTATTCAATTGCACTTGCAATTATTGCAACAGTTATTCCATCTTTTTTAATAAGCAATGGAATGAAAAGAATAGGGAGTAATAATGTTTCTATTATAACAAGTATTGGTCCAGTTTCAACTATTATTCAAGCACACATTTTTCTCGAAGAAAAAGTAGAGTCAATGCAAATTGTAGGAACTATACTTGTAATGAGTGGGGTAATTTTAATTGGATGGAAATCAAGAACAGTAGATCTTGGAAATAACTAATTGCTGGTAAGTATCGACATACGTGTTTCTTCTAACTTTTTAATTATAATTGGAATTTGCAAGAAATCCTTCGATTTATCTAAGAAATAATCTGCTCCGATATTCAAACATTCCCTTTTATAACTCGAAATAGTGGTATTGGTTAATACAATAAAAATTGGTTGAGTTATTTTCATATGCCTCACTTTACTCATCATTTGTATGCCTGTTAATCCTGGTAAATTAATATCCAAAATAATGATAGAAGGGAAACTGTCTTTAAATTCTAATAATGCTTCTAATGCTGAATTTAAGCATTTCACTTTTTTATTTAAATCGGAATTAATCAATAAATCGGTCAACCTTTTTAAAACATCATGAGAATCATCTACTATTAAAATATCAATATTACTTGTACACATATATTAACAATTTTAAAAATATTATAAAAAAAGCTTTGCAGATAATTCTACAAAGCTTTGGCAGTTTTCACTACGTTGGTGGCCATTGGATATTAGATTTTACTGAAATGCTTCTTTTTAGTAACCTACTGTAAATGTAGAATTCAATTTTGGAGGAAAAAACGGTGATTTCACAATATTTTGTAGTTAATTCACTACATAAGGTTATTTTCCATGAAATACTTTACTAATCCAGAATTGGTGCGAATATTCATTTTATCCAAAATTCGTAATCGATAGGTACTAATAGTATTGCCACTTAAAGACAATGCTTCTCCAATTTCAGCAATTGTTTTTCCTTGAACAATCATCCTTAAAACTTCAAATTCTCGATCTGATAGTTGCTCATGAGGAAGTCTGTTAGTATATGATTCCAATGAACCAGCTAGCACTTCCGCTACCTTGCTAGTGATGTATTTTTTACCACTTAAAATTTGCTGCACAGCCGTTACTAATTCATACGGTGCACTTTCTTTGGTTAAATACCCAGAGGCACCTGCTTTTATAGCCCTTACTGCATACTGCTCCGGTGCATGCATACTTAACATTAATACGGGCACATCAGGGGTATGAATTTTTATTTGTTTTAAAACTTCAATACCTGAACAGCCTGGCATACTAATATCAGATATTATGATATCCCATTTTTCTTTTATTGAAAGTTTTAATAAATCAGTAGCGTCCGACACATCATGTATTTCAGCGAATGGCAAAGATTCTAGTAAAATTTTCTTCAGTCCTTCCCTGATTAGGCTATGATCATCTGCAATTAATATTCGCATTATAAATAACTTAACTTTTAGATATTATACTGTAGGGATAAAGATAGTATAATAAATGTTAAAATTATTCTTATACAATTATAAAAAATTATGAGATAACTAATAAACTGCACCCTCTCAAATCTGCATTATCCAATCTTCCCAACACTTCAAAACTGCCATCTTCATAAACAGTACCCATATCTTCTGTTGAAATAAACGAGCAACTATCCATATTTACTAAATCAATAATTTGCAAAACCCCAGTACCAATCCTCGATACCGTTAATGGATTGTCATCACTTTTAACCATTACTTTCATCCAAGGCGGACAAATATATTTTCCATCCCCACAAGAGTATGCCTGACTCATAAGTTCTGTCATGCCATATTCTGCATGAATATTATCTACTCCAAATCGCATTTTTAAAATACTATGCAATTCTTTTTTTGTAAGTTCTTTTCCTCTCCCTTTCATGCCCCCAGTTTCCATAATTATAGTATGCTTTAGTTGCTGTGGATATAGTTTAGAAAAATCCAACAAAGCAAATGTTACTCCTAATAACAGCGTTTTCTGCCCATCTGATTCTAATTGGTCAATGACGGTATTTAACTCCTCATAATTATACAAGTAAAATCCGCTTTTAAAATGACTGCTTTCTATAATTAATTTTTCGGCCATGTACACCAAAGAAGAATTTTCCCTCTCCAAATATGATGGCAACAATGCCAAAACACACCATTCCTTAATATTCCCATAAAATAGCTCAAATGAAGCTTTAAAGGAATATTCATATAACTGTAAAGATTTTACAAAATGCCTACTTGTAGTAATACCTGTTGTACCACTACTCACAAAAACCTTTTCTGGCTCAAATTCTCCTGTGGTAACTTCCATCTGCTTAAAAAAAGCAATAGGCAACGACGGAATTAAAAGGGGTGTCTTTTCAAAAGACTGACTTGGTTGTATCAAATTCACCCATTTTCGGTAAACGAGGTTATTTTTATACTGATAATTGTACAAATGCTCGCAATATTGATTAAACCGGACAGTTGAATCTGAGAAGATATTGTTAATATCAATTAAATGCACAGTGGTGTATTGTATTGTTTTAACTAAATTTGATAAAGAGAAAAAAACGAATGAGAACAAAAATATTGATACTGCTGACATTTGGCAGTTTTTTTTACAGCTGTAGCAAGGATACTTACACAACTAAGCCTCAAATATCTTTTAACAATGCCAGTGCAACAGTGCTAAATCAAGGAAATATAGTAACCTTTACAATAGACTTTACTGATAAAGAAGGCGACGTTCAGGACACATTATGGGTTCAAAAAATTTCTCGTACCTGCCCAACTACACCTGGAGTTCAATTTACCAGTAAAAACAAAGTTCCCAATTTTACTCCTACCCCTAATTTAAAAGGCAAGATGGAAATTAGTTTTGTTTATAATGCAAATGTTCCAGGAACTCCTTCAATCATTGGTTGTAGTAATAAAAATGATACATCGTATTTTAAATTCTGGTTAAAAGACAAAGCTCAAAATAGAAGTGATACTATTAGCTCTCCAGATATTATTTTGATCAGATAATGAAAACCCTAAAATGGATGAAGGGATTTTTTTATGGAAATTATTTTTACGGCATTTGTATTGTTACTTTAGCTATAGAAAGTTCGTTGCAATTAAACCTTCCACTAAATAATCCACTATTTTATATAGCACTATTTTCAGCTACTGTATTGTTTTACACGCATACCTATTATGTAGAAATTAACCATATACTAAAAACAGTTAATGAAAGATCAGTTTGGTATTATCATCACAAAAAATTGATCGAAAAATCGCAACTATTTTTAACAGCAACAACTTGTATTTTAGTGTTACTAATTTTTAACGGATTGCAACCACATTTTTCAAAAGTTAGTAAATATGCTTGGTTAATATTGGCAATTTTTGGATTACTGTTAGCAGCCTATTATAAAAGCCTTTACAAAAGTTGGGGTTCATGGGGATTAAGAAAAAATGGCATCATTAAGCCAATAGTGATTGGCTTAGTATGGACCGGAGCATTTACTTTTACTCCAGTATTTTTTTACGATTTAAGTTATCCTAATTCAACTAAAACACTAGAATTATTTACTTGGTTACTTTTTATTAAAAACTTTTTGTTCATCTATGTTCTATGTATTTTATTTGATATAAAAGATTATGCTTGTGATGCCAACCAACAAATTAAAACATGGGTGGTTCAGTTTGGTTTGCGTAGAACTCTTTATTGGGTAATATTTCCATTAACTATCTTAAGCTGGGTAATGGATATCGTCTTCTCAAAGTATATGAATTTTACATTTAACAAAATACTATTCAACAGTATTCCTTTTGTATTGTTAATAATTGTTAGCTATTCAATGCAACAACGTAAATCAATTCTCTATTATCTTGCAATCATAGACGGACTAATGCTGGTAAAAGCAATTTTTGGAATTACCAGTATGCTTCTGACAAAATAAACATATATGGCAAAAACAAAAACAGCACAATCCAAACCAGTAACTACAAAAACTTCAATGAATTTTTTAAAAAATTACATTAATACACCATCCCCTGTTGGTTTTGAAAGTGCGGGTCAAAAACTATGGATGGATTATATAA
>JAYTXG010000078.1:0-1540 GCA_043743375.1 Sphingobacteriia bacterium | reverse complement strand
AGATCCGTTTGGTAACATAAAATTGGATGAACCACTAAAAACCTGACCTGTTACAGCTCCACCTCCTGCAGTTGCAGGAGAGGGTATAGACACAGGCAATAATAATTGTTTGCCCTCTTTATCGTATACAGAAGAATAGCCTGTAACGTTGTCACTTGACCAAATATTACCAGACGGGGAAAAAGAAATACCCCATGCATTTTGTAATAAGGTATCAACTCTTAGTGCATTGTAAGAAGCTTTGTTTGCAACAAGATTTACCTGGTTAAAGGTTGATAGTCCATTTGCAATTGCCATTGTACCATTATTGGTAGGAGTAGCTGTAGTGTAAGTACTTTTTTTACAGCCTACATTTATTACAGCAAGGGTAAATAAAGCAACAGTCCATTTTGTAAATGAGTTGCTTAAATTGATGTGTTTCATTTTGATTTTCATTTTTTGTTGAGTGAGTATTTTTGAATTTAAAATTTAATGCCAATTTATATCTTACATAAATATTATGCTATACTTGTAAAATTCGCAAAGTGAAAACAAAAGGTTGCCTTTAAATGAATTTTTATTTTTTATAATTTTTTACACCTTATCCATTCTGTGGGGTTGGGTAATTGAATGAAGTAAAAAATATCAGAGACGCAGGTATTAAAAACGGGTGTCATGCTAAAGTTTCGGATGATGATTTATTTTTAATACTCTCACTAATTTATTAAATTGTAATACATTGTCGTTTAATTTTTAATGAAGTACTTTATTATTATACTATTATGCTCGCAATATTTTTTTATTAAAAATAATTTTAGAAGACGAGCGAACCATTTTATTACTAACTGCGACTATAAACATATAAAGCCTTAGAACTTGCTTAAAATTAAAGAATTGATAGACTGTATTCAAGGCTGTTGTAACAATGAGAGAGGAAGTCAGAAAAAAATATATATTTCTTTTTACGGCTTTGCTATGTCTGTGTGTAGCAAATATGCAAACAATAAAGACGATGCCACTGAAATAGTAAATGATGGTTTTCTTAAAATTTTTACAAATTTGAATCAATCAACAAAACCAGCTCATGAGTTATCTGTATCATTTTTAGGGTTGGCAAAAAGAATTTTTGTTAATACAGCAATTGACCACTATCGCCGCAATAAGAAACATGAGGTAGTAGAGGAATTAAATTACTGCCATGATGAAGTTTCTTTTAAGGGAAACGATGTGATAGAGAAATTATCAAGAGATGAAATTATGAAAGCAGTACAAACCTTACCACCGGGATACAGGATAGTATTTAATTTATACGTAATAGAAGGAATGACACACAAACAAATAAGTGAAGAACTTTTTATTGCAGAAGGTACTTCAAAATCAAATTTGGCTAAAGCAAGAATATTACTTCAAAAAAAATTATTAATTCAATCATTATAATTTAATAAAAATGCCGTTAGATAATTTTGATAAAAGGATTCGAGAGGTTACGGAAAATAACCTGCCCCCATTTAATGAAAGCGACTGGGAAAAAATGGAAATATTGCTAGATAAAAATTTACCG
>JAYTXG010000077.1:0-2205 GCA_043743375.1 Sphingobacteriia bacterium | reverse complement strand
TTAAGCAATATTCCACCCTTGTTCAAATCCCTTGTGGCCAATGGCTTGCTGGAATCCCATGTAAGTGGATTGGTAACCATTGCTTTGAAATTTTCTCTTAAAACAAAAGCGGGCTCATATCCTTCTTTGTAAGTTCTCCAACTACAAATACATCCAGTTTGATATGGAGTAACACACTCTTTTATTGAACTAAAATAATTTTCTTCAATTGGCATTCCAACTAAATAGGCAACTATCAATCTGTTTTTTAAATTACCATTTTCAAAAAATTCTTTTATTAATTTTTTCCCATGTGTACTACCCTGACTATGTGCTGCAATAATAATTGGCCTTCCATTATTATTATTTGACAGATAATATTGAAACGCAGATTTAATATCTTGATAAGCCATTTCAAATGCAGCCATTGCATTTAAACTGTCCGATGCATTGGTTGGATAGTAAGCAGAAAGATTGGCCTGCCTATATCTTGGAGAAAATACCCTTCCTACTTCATTAAAAATACTGGCCTGAAAAAGGATGGTTCCATTATCAGTTTTTTGATTGATAGCAATATTACTTAATGGCGCATTCCACCCTAACGGTCGATTTTTATCTGTATAAGAAGTAGGATGAATGAAAAAAACATCAACAGTTGAATCTGGCATATAACCAACTCGAATTGCTAAAGGCACACTATCGGATGGATCATTTTTATAAGGATGCGCAGCCCAACTATTTAAATCGGAATAATCTGGTATAACATTAATGCCCTCCTTGAAATCAGTGGTAGTTATATAGTTTTTTTTACTACAACTAACTATAACTAAACAGCTTAGAATAAGGGCGATATTAAACAGTAATCTATTCATTGGCTAAAGTTGATAAAAAAACGCGAGAATGCAAGGTTATTCACTTGTACGGCCAATTGCTGTTAGTTTTGTAATTTACAGTATAATAATATTTTTTACATTAAAAAACGAACGCTATGGCCATTCCAGTTGTTGATTTATCCGATTTTACGCATGGCAATGCTGCTAAAAAAGCTGCTTTTGTAGAAGCCCTCGGCAAAGCTTATGAAGATGTAGGATTTGTTGCAGTTAAAAATCACGGAATTACAGATGATTTAATAGCCCAACAATATGAGCATGTGCAGCAATTTTTTTCGTTGCCACTAGAGAAAAAATTGACCTATGAAATACCTGGGTTAGCCGGACAAAGAGGGTACACCAGTTTTGGCCGCGAACACGCTAAAGGCAGCGAAGCTCCAGATTTAAAAGAGTTTTTTCAATACGGTCAAACAGTAGAAAACGATGATCCCATCAAATCAGAATATCCTGATAATGTTGCAGTAAATGAAATTGCGTCTTTTAATAAAACATTATATAACGCCTACCGCAATTTTGAAACAAGCGGTAAAGCCCTCTTGCAAGCCATTGCATTGTACCTTAAATTAGACGAATATTATTTTGATCAATACGTAGATAATGGTAATTCTATTCTTCGTTGTATACATTATCCTCCAATAACACAAGAGCCAAAATCTGCTATACGTGCTGAACAGCATGAAGATATTAACCTGATTACTTTATTAGTTGGTGCTTCTGCAGGAGGGTTAGAAATTTTAACCAAGCAAGGTGAGTGGGTTGGCGTTACTTCTTTACCCGAACAAATTGTAGTGAATGTTGGCGATATGTTGCAGCGATTAACTAATAATAAATTAAGAAGTACAACGCATCGTGTTGTAAATCCACCTCGCGAGCATTGGCATACTAGTAGATTTTCAATGCCTTTTTTCTTACATCCAAGAAGTGAAATGAATTTAGCTTGTTTAGAAAGTTGCATTGATGATGGTCATACAAAAGCATATCCAGATGCAACAGCCGGAGAATACTTAGATGAAAGGTTAAGAGAAATTGGATTAAAGAAGTGATCATACTTCGTCATATCCCCTTTTTACGAGCTGTGTTTTTGCATAGCATAACTGCCTTTGGTGGTCCACAAGGTCATATGGGTATGATGATGAAAACTTTTGTGCAACAAAGGAGAGATTTAACGGAAAATGAACTGATGGAGTACAACGGATTTTGTCAATTATTACCCGGAGCTTCTTCCACCCAAACCCTTACCCTTATTGGCTATAAGCGTGGTGGTTTATGGTTAGCAGTACTAACGTTGATTATTTGGATTTTACCTGCTTGCTTATTAATGACTGGTTTGTCTTTT
>JAYTXG010000076.1:0-1547 GCA_043743375.1 Sphingobacteriia bacterium | reverse complement strand
TTAGCCATCAATCATATTTTACCTGCTGCCATCAAATACCAAAATACATTGTTAGAAAATATCAATGGATTAAAAGCTGCTGGAATGCCTGAATCTGCTTATCATAGTCAATTAACCATTGCAAAAGAAGTAAGTGAGCATATTCAAATAATTCATAGCAAGGTACATGGCATGGTTGAAGCTAGAAAGATTGTAAATAATATAGAAAATACTAGAACCAAAGCAATCGCTTATGAAAGTCAGGTTAAATCTACTTTCTTCGATGAAATACGCTACCATGTAGATAAATTGGAGCATTTAGTGGACGACGAATATTGGACTTTACCGAAATACAGAGAAATGTTGTTTTTGAGATAGGTATTTGTGCCGACTTTAACTGAATTTTTACCGATAAGTGAATAGCAGATCCGAAAAAATCCACTAAATTGTTTATTCAAAATTAATGAAAATGAAAAAATTAATGCTTATTGCTGCTGTATTATTCAGCTTAACTATTACTACCGCAAATGCGCAAGGTGGTGGTCAGCAAATGACACCAGAAGAAAGGCTTCAACAAACGAAAGAAAGATTGAAACCATTGGGTTTAACCGATGTGCAAACTGATTCTGTTATTGCTGTATTTACCGACCGTTCTTATATGGCTGGAATGACAAGAGAAACACCTCCAGAAGAAAGACAAGAAAAAATGAAAGTTGCCAATGAAGCAAGAGAAAAGAGACTTACTAAATCTATTGGTGCAGATTTAACTAAAAAGGTAATGGAAATGATGTCACAACAACGCCTAGCCGGTGGCCGTGGTGGCAGTGGTAAATAAATATTTCATTCCACAAGCACAAGAAAAATCTCCGCCTAGGCGGAAATTTTTTGTGCTTACTAATTTCTTATTAGTGTTATTTCATTTGAAAAGTTTCTAAAAATTTGGTGGTGAAATTTCCTTTTCTAAAATCTTCGTTCTGCATCAACTGTAAATGAAAAGGTATTGTAGTTTTAATTCCCTCAATTACATATTCGCTCAACGCACGATACATTGTATTAATTGCTTCTTCTCTTGTTTGCGCAACAGTAATTAATTTTCCAATCATAGAATCATAATATGGTGGAATTACATAACCAGCATAAACATGACTATCAACTCTCACCCCATGCCCGCCAGGAGTAAACAACGTGGTTATTTTCCCTGGTGATGGTCTGAAATCATTATATGGATCTTCTGCATTAATTCTGCATTCAATTGCATGCATCAATGGTTCATAGTTTCTCCCCGAGATTTTCTCACCCATCGCAATTTTAATTTGCTCTTTAATCAAATCAAAACTTACCACTTCTTCTGTTACACAATGTTCTACTTGAATACGCGTGTTCATTTCCATGAAATAAAAATTGCGATGCTTATCTACTAAAAACTCAATAGTACCAACGCTTTCGTAGTTAATGGCTGATGCGGCTTTTATTGCAGCTTCACCCATCGCTTTTCGTAACTCTGGCGTCATGAAAGGTGAAGGAGATTCCTCAACTAATTTTTGATGACGTCTTTGAATTGAACAATC
>JAYTXG010000075.1:0-8154 GCA_043743375.1 Sphingobacteriia bacterium | reverse complement strand
GTTCGAATTGCAACAGCATTGGCCGATAATATTCCTTATGATTTATCAGAAGATATTCAGCAGTTAAGAGAAATTAGGGAAGATACCCGACTAGGCCCTTCTACCGGTTGTATTGTGGAGGAAGCTGCCAAAAGAGGCATCCCTCATTTAAGATTAAATAAACATAGTTTGGTGCAACTTGGCTATGGCATCCATCAAAAAAGAATAAGGGCTACCATTGCGTCTACAACTGGCAATATTGCAGTAGACATTGCCTGCGATAAAGAAGAAACCAAAAATTTACTAGAAGCTGCTGAAATACCTGTTCCTAGGGGTACTGTTGTAAGAACTGAAGAAGGATTGGAAGCAGCTATTACTAAGTTCGGCTACCCATTGGTAATTAAACCAATTGATGGAAATCATGGAAAAGGAAATACTACCAATATTATTAATTGGGAACAAGCATTAAAAGCTTTTGAAGCTGCTAAAGTTTATGGAAGGTCGGTAATTGTTGAACGCTTTATTACTGGATTTGATTTTAGAATTTTAGTGATTAATTACAAATTTATTTGTGCTGCACTAAGAACTCCAGCATCTGTAATTGGCGATGGAATAAATACCATTCAATATTTAATTGATGAAACCAATAAAGACCCACGCAGAGGATTTGGGCACGAAAAAGTACTCACTCAAATTACGGTTGATGGAAGTACCATGAAAATGTTGGAAGACGTAGGTTACGTCTTAACAACTATTCCTACTAAAGGCGAACTGGTACTATTAAAAACTACTGCTAACCTTTCTACTGGAGGCACTTCAACTGATATAACTGATGAAATTCATCCTGCAAATATTGTAATGTGTGAACGCATTGCAAAAATTATTGGTCTAGATATTTGTGGAATTGATATCATGGCGCAAGACCTTCATACACCCGTAAATGAAAATGGAGGGGCAATATTAGAAGTGAATGCTGCACCTGGTTTTCGAATGCACATTGAGCCCGCAGAAGGCCTGCCACGAAATGTTGCAGAACCAGTTATAGATATGTTGTTCCCCGACAGAAGCAATGGAAGAATTCCAATAATTGCTATTACAGGTACTAATGGCAAAACAACTACTTCCCGACTAACTGCACATATTTCTAAAAGTGCTGGCAAAAAAGTTGGCTACACTACCAGCGATGGCGTTTATATTCAAAATCAATTATTAATGAAGGGAGATTGTACTGGTCCACTTTCATCTCAATTCGTTCTAAAAGATCCTACTGTTGATTTTGCCATTTTAGAATGTGCACGAGGTGGAATTTTAAAAAGTGGATTGGCTTTTCAATTTTGCGATGTTGCCATTGTTACCAATGTAGCTAGTGATCATATTGGCTTAGGTGGCATTAACAGTGTTGAACAAATGGCAAGGGTAAAAGCAGTTGTTCCCGAAACTGTTTTTCCGCACGGTTATGCAGTGCTTAATGCTGATGATGATTTGGTTTATGCCATGAAGAAAGAGTTGAAATGTAATATTGCTTTATTTAGTATGGATGAAAATAATCCGCGAATAGTAGCTCATTGTAAAATAGGTGGATTAGCTACCGTTTTTGAAAATGGATTTGTAAGTATTTTAAAAGGTACTTGGAAAATAAGGGTAATGCATGTAAAAGATATTCCACTAACTTTTGAAGGAAAAGCAGTGCATAATATTAATAATTGTTTACCGAGTGTAATGGCTACTTATTTATTTAAAAGCATTACCATTGAAGATATTAGAAGTGGCTTACAAACTTTTATTTCGAGCAGCAATACAACACCCGGAAGATTAAATTTCTTTCATTTTAAACACTTTACTTTTTTGGCTGATTTTGCACATAATCCTCATGGTTTAAAACTATTGGGTGATTTTGTAAACAAGCTTGATTATCCTTATAAAGTAGGAGTAATTAGTGGTACTGGCGACCGTAGAGATGAAGATATTAGAGAGCTTGGGGAAATTTCTGCCCACTATTTTGATGAAATCATCATTCGATGCGATAAAAACTTAAGAGGCAGAACAGCGGAAGAAATTATTACTTTATTGCAAGAAGGCGTTAATTCGGTTAACCCTAATCTGCCACAAATGGTTATTGCCAACGAAAACTTAGCATTAGAATATATTTATGCCAATTATAAACCTGGGGCATTGTATACCATTATGTGCGATGTGGTAGCCGGTGCACTTGATAAAATTAAAGAATTGAAAGAAAGGGAAGAGAATTCATAACCAACTGATTTTAAGTGTTCTATTAAAAAATTTGGAACATTTCGGCGCTAACCCTATTTTTGCAATCCATTTTGAAAGTAATAGAAAAGATTGCCTGATAGTATAATGGCAGTACGACTGTTTTTGGTACAGTTTGTCTTGGTTCGAATCCAGGTCGGGCAACTTTAAAAGGCAAATCGGTTTCAACACTGATTTGCCTTTTTTTGAATAACCCCCTCTCCCCATTTGTATTTTAACTGAATACCTTTTTCACTCTAGGTAGTTCTATACTTTTTAAAAAACCAAACCTTTAATAAGTCGGCAGTGATAATATATAGAACAACAATCAGAAGCATTGCGCCTATTTGAAAAAATGGCAAAGGAACAAGCCCTATTTCATTAGCAAAAAACGGAATGTAGGGTAATGAAATTGTTAAAATGAAACCAATAATACTTAATATAAAAAGGTATTTGCCTGGTTTACTTTTAAAGAAGTTCTTGTGCGTGCGAATAATAAATAAAATAAATAACTCCGTGAGAATAGATTCTATAAACCAACCTGTTTGAAAAGCCGATTCTTTAACTTTTAAAACATACAACAACATTATAAAAGTAACTACATCGAATACTGAACTATGAATACCGAAAATAACCATATAATTGCGGATAAATTTTAAATCCCATTTGCCTGGTTTATCTAATTGTTCTTCATCCACATTATCAGAAGCGATGGTGAGGTATGGAAAATCGGTAATGAAATTGGTTAATAAAATTTGCTTTGGAAGCATTGGTAAAAACGGCAATATCAACGAAGCAATTGCAACACTAAACATATTACCGAAAGTAGAGCCTGTATTTATGAAAATGTATTTTAGCGTGTTAGCAAATGTTTTTCTGCCTTCTTTAATTCCATCAACTAGTACCGATAAATCTTTTTCCATCAAAACAAAATCGGCAGCTTCTTTGGCAACATCCACAGCATTTTCTACCGAAATACCAATATCAGCCAAGTTAATAGCCGACACATCATTAATGCCATCACCCATATATGCTACAGTAAATGTTTTTCGTAGAGCAGCAATAATCCTGCCTTTTTGTTGAGGCTCAATTTCTGCAAAAATATGTATGTCTTTTACCTTCTGTTCCAAAGCAAGTTGGCTTTCTTCAAATAGTTCTTTACCCGTCATCACTACAGGATTGGCAATACCAATACTGATGCCTATAGACTTTGCCACATTCTTATTATCGCCAGTAATAATTTTTAAACCGACCTGTAGTTTTTTTAATTCATTGATAGTATCAATAATTCCTGCTTTTACTGGATCCTGTAATAAAATAAAACCAGCAAATATCATGGCAGTTTCATCTTCTTTTTTAATGGAGTTTTGCATTATGGTTTTGTAACATAAAGCAATTACCCTTATACCCTTGGTACCATATTCTTCATATTGCTTCTCTATGGCTTGCTGATATTCAGGATAGTTTTTTATGGTACCATCTTCCAAACGGATTTGAGAACTAATGGCTACGATTTGTGTAAATGCTCCCTTGCTGATGAGTATTTTTTCTGTGCCTGTATCAACGGCAATACTTAATCTTTTACGAATAAAATCATAAGGTATTTCACCAATTTTTTGAGGCATTTTTACATCAGGAATACTTAATTTTTTTAATGCCTCATCAATTGGATTGGCATATCCTAACTGAAAATTGGCGTTCCAAAACGCTAATGTTTTTACATTAGTACTTTCTTTTTCTGAATTATCACAATATCTTCTACAATTACTTTCTTTTCCAACATCCGTTTTGCGCCAGCACTCATTGCTATAGTAGTAATTGCAGGTAATAATTCAGGAGCCATACCAACTGCTAATGCCAAAGCAAATAGGGCAGATTCGATAACGCTTTTATGATTTAGTAAATTAACAGTTAAAATAAAAAAAGCTAATACCAAAGTAATCTTCATCAAAAAGAAACCAAAATCTTTAATCCCTTTTTCAAAACTGGTTTCAACAGTATTAGACGCACTTTGTACAATACTACCAAAAATAGTTTTGTTACCCGTGTTTATTGCTATTGCTTTTGCTGTTCCGCTTACTATATTGGTTCCCTCCCAAAGGCAATTACTCCGTTTATTTAATTCCGTTTTTTCATCCAAAATACCTACTTCCTTTGCTACTGGGTACGACTCTCCTGTGAGGCTTGCTTCATTAACAAATAATTCATTTGATTCTATCAACAAACAATCTGAAGGAACCATATCACCAGCATTAAATTCAACCACATCGCCACTAACAATAAGTTTGTTTATAATTTCTTGTGTTGCTCCATCTCTAATAACCGAGCTTTTTAATGCAATCATCGACTGCAATTTTTCTACCACCCTACCAGCATTTCTCTCCTGAAAAAAACTCAACAGACCAGTAGAAATACAATAAAAAGAATAATAATAACATCGGAAGTATCACCTAAAAAAGCGGATAAACCAACGGCGCCAATTAACAATAACATCAATGGACTTTTGAATTGTCCTACAAAAAGCAATACATCTTTTTGAAAATTTGATTTTCCTTTTCGTAAGTCACCAGATTGTTTTAAAATATCCTCTGCCGATTTTTGAGTTAATCCAATGGCCGAGCTATGTAGTTGTTGAAACCAATAATTGCTATCAAATTGCCAGAAAGAGTTTGGGGTTACCATTTTCATACTATTTTTTTGAATGCTTGCTAAATCGTATTACTTTTTTAATTTATTATCACAAATTAAATTAAAATGATGCTAGGTAAATCAATATTTAATTTTTTTCCAAAGTTGATTAAGTCTTCCAGATGATTTGAGGTAATCTAACCAAAATAACGATGCCTGTTTTTGAATATTGGTATAGTCTATCCGATGCTTTGCAATTGGGTTTTAAGATTTTCCAACTTTAATACTGAGATTGTAGCTTCTTGGGCAAATTTTAATTCTTTTTCTATTTTTTATTGTTATAATACTCATAACATTTAAAAACTTTAAATCGAATTGTATATTTCGTTTCTGCATCTTAATCAATAACTTTAAATACCCTTTTACACAATTGAATTAAAATAACAGGCGCAATACTCGTTAATGATATAATTAACCATGTTGTTGAACTTAAAATTTGAAGCCCAATATATTTATTTAGTGGATATATGAAATAGAAAACAGCAATTATAGTGATACAAAGCAATGTTGCTGCCCAAGTAAAATTATTTCTGGTAATTTCATTATTAATGAAAGAGATTTTACGAGACGATAAATTTAGAACATGCCACAACTGAGATAAAGCAAGACTAAAGAAAGTTATATTATTACAAAGTTGTGCATCATATTTTAAGTAATAACTACAGTAACAGGTTACTACCATAATAGGCAATGCTAATAAAAGTGCATAGGCATTTATTGTAATCCAATCTCTTTTAATTACAATTGGCTCCAGCGGGTTTCTTGGTGGGATTTTCATAATTAAATCATTCCCTTTACCAAGCCCAAATGCAAGGGCAGGAAAAATATCTGTAACCAAATTGAGAAAAAGTATTTGTAAAGGAAGTACCGAGAATGGGAAGTTAAATAACCCGTAAAAAAATACTATGAATATTTCACTTAAATTGCAGGAAAGTAAGTACACTAAAAAGTTTTTAATATTTTTAAAAATTACTCTGCCCTGCATAATGGCTGCTACGATTGAGTTGAACGAATCATCTTTTAAAATCATTGCTGCAGTTTCTTTTGCAACCTGTGTGCCTCGTATGCCCATTGCAATACCAATATTAGCTTTTTTTAGTGCAGGTGCGTCGTTTATTCCATCACCCGACATGGCCACTACATTACCCTGTTTCTGATAAAGGCTTACCATATCTAACTTTTGCTTTGGTGTAACCCGAGCAAAAATAGTAGCGGCAAATAACTTTTCTTCAGGTAATTGAGCTTCTAATTCTTTACCATTTACAACAATATTATCATTTTCTGATAGCTTTATTTTTTCGGCAATATGAAGTGCTGTTGCAGGATGATCTCCAGTGATCATAATCACCTTAATGCCAGCATCCCTGCATGATTGTAAGGCATCTACAACTTCCATTCGCGGTGGGTCTAAAAACCCAATTAGACCTACCAGTGTTAAGTCTGATAAAAAATTATCGGCAATAATATTTGGAGCTTCCTTAAATGCAAATGCTAAAACTTTTGAGCCTTGTGACTGGATGGCTTCTGCTTTTTGTAAAAATATTTGTTTATCAGTATCAATTAATGGTTTTATAATATCATCATTAAAATAGGATTTACATTTATTAACCAATTCTTCTACAGCACCTTTTGCCGATACAAAATTACCAGTATTTGTTTTGTGTAAAGTGCCCATTAATTTTGTTTCAGAATTAAATGGTTCTTCGGCAATACGTGGATAAGCTGCGCTTATTTCCGCTACATTTTTTTTACTGAAATGTACAAATTGCAATAGTGCAATTTCAATGGGATCTCCCAAATTTTTTTTCGTATTTTCGTCCTTTTTACTTACTGCATTATTACATAAAGTGGAGATGAGTATCAACTTTTCAAAGGCAGTTTTATTTTTTGTAATGGAAGCACTCTGGTCTTCTCCAACTTTATCTATCACTATATCTTCATCAAAAAATACCAACCTGTTTACATCAATTTTATTTTCTGTTAGTGTACCAGTTTTATCAGTAAATATGATATTGATACCTCCAAGAGTTTCAACTGATGCTAGTCTTTTAATAAGTACGTTCTTTTTGGCAAGTCGTAACATACCATAAGTGAGCGCAATAATACTTACCACTGGCAGTCCTTCTGGTATAGCAGCAACTGCCAATGCCAATGCTGTTTCTACAATAAGGTAAAATTGTTTGCCTTGCAACAATCCTGTTGTAATAAATATACTTGCAAACGCCGCCGTAACCAGCATTAATATTTTTGTAAGCCCCTGCATTTTTTTTTCTAATGGGGTATCATCCTGCTTTGCTGTTTCCACCAACTGAGTAATTTTACCTAATTCCGTATTAACACCCGTGCCAGTTACAATGGCTTTGGCATTGCCTTTTACAACAAAAGTGCCTTTAAAGATTAAATTATTTCTGTCGGCAAGGGAAACATCCTTTTCAATAATTTCTATGTTTTTTTGAACCGATAATGATTCTCCTGTTAAAGCCGATTCGTCAATTTCAAATTGATTTACTTCCATTAATCTTGCATCGGCCAATACCATATCGCCAGCTTCTAATACCAATACATCACCAGGTACAATTCGTTCAGATGGTATTTCTTTAAGTCCATTGTCTCTACATACTTTTGAAACGCTGGTATCCATTTCCTTTAGTGCCTTCATAGAATTGCGGGCTTGCAGTTCCATAAAAAAGCCTAGTGATGCGGTAATAAAAATAACAGCGATTATAGAAAATCCTTCTATCCAATCCTTAAAGAAAAAAGAAAAGCTTACTGCTACAATCAATAATAATATTATCGGACTTTTAAATTGCTCAACTAAAATGAGCCATATACTTTTTTGCTTTTGCTCCGCATAGCTGTTTAAGCCATATTTTGTAATTCTTTCGTTAATACTACTTTCCTTTAATCCAGTTTGCAAATTTATATCTAGTATTTTTGCAATATCATCAACCTTAATTAAATGAGCATTTTCTATTGGATATTTAGTCTCATTTTTTGAAATAGGCAATTGATTTGTTACTTTAATTTTATCAATATCAATTGACGAAATCATTGTGCACTTTTAAAATTTTGATGATTAACCGACTTCGAATTAAGTGATTCATTAGAGACAGTTTGTAAAGAATTTAGAAAATCGAATAAATATTTATTAAAATCATCTGGTTGCTCTAGATTAGAAACATGTCCGGCATTATTGATAATATTTAAACTAGAGCCTTTAATATGCTTATGCATAAA
>JAYTXG010000074.1:0-3549 GCA_043743375.1 Sphingobacteriia bacterium | reverse complement strand
ATCAAAATTTAGTCCTTGCCATTTGAAAGATAGCGTCCCGATTTATTAGGGACGTTTTTTTTAAGTCAATTTATTCTTCAATGCTTCCATAAAAAATTTCATCATCAACACTAAATTGAATGGAACTTTTAAAAATTTTATAGGTTAAGAAATCTATATTCCTTAAATTTATTATTACTTAGAAAATGATTGCAATATGGGAGATCTTCAGATAAAAAAACAAGCTAAAAAGTATGATGCCGTAATTGTGGGATCGGGTGCTGGTGGTGGCATGGCTGCTTATACGCTGGCAAAAGCTGGTTTAAAAGTTTGCTTGCTAGAAGCAGGTGCCGATTATGACCCTGCCGTAAATTCATCTCAGTTAAAAAATCCTTGGGAATCTCCTCGTAGAGGTGCTAGCACTAAGCATAGGCCTTTTGGCGATTTCGACGGCTGTTATTGGGGCTGGGAAATAGATGGAGAACCATATACACAAGCGCCAGGAAGTGAGAAATTTGAGTGGTGGCGTGCGCGTATGATGGGTGGAAGAACCAATCACTGGGGGAGAATTTCTTTGCGCTTTGGTCCCAAAGACTTTAAAAGAAAAAGTATTGATGGACTAGGCGACGACTGGCCAATTGGGTATGAAGATGTAAAACCTTATTACGATAAAATTGATAAACTCATCGGCGTATTTGGTAGTGTTGAAGGATTAGAAAATGACCCTGACGGAATTTTTCTTCCTCCACCTAAACCTCGTTTGCACGAATTGATGATTAAGAAAGCAGCAACAGGAATTGGAATTCCTGTTATTCCTTCTCGCTTATCTATTCTTACTAAAAAAATTAATGAAGAAAGAGGTGCTTGTTTTTTCTGCGCTCAGTGTAATAGAAGTTGCAAAGTATATGCAGATTTTTCTGCTGGTTCTGTGTTGGTTAAGCCAGCATTAAAAACAGGTAATGTAGACGTAATTACACATGCAATGGTACGTGAAGTAATTACCAATGAAGCTGGTTTAGCTACTGGTGTTTCTTATGTAAATAAATTAGACATGATGGAGTATCAAGTGAGCGGAAGAGTAGTAATACTTGCTGCCAGCACTTGTGAAACTGCCCGTTTATTATTGAATTCAAAATCGAAAAGACATCCAAATGGATTGGCCAATGAAAGCAATGTAGTAGGAAAATATTTACACGATTCTACTGGTGCTGCATTAGGTGGTGTGTTGCCAGAACTCTTTGGTAGAAAGCGTTACAACGAAGATGGTGTAGGCGGAATGCATATTTATACGCCTTGGTGGAAAGACAATAAAAAATTAGATTTTCCTCGTGGTTATCATATAGAATATTGGGGAGGAATGAGCCAACCTGCCTATGGATTCGGAATGGGTATGCAAGGTTTAAATGGCAAGTACCAAGTGAACGGAAAAACAAAAGATGCAGGCGGATATGGTGCTTCATTAAAAGAAGATGTACGTTTCTTTTATGGCGCAGGAGTTGGAATGGCAGGAAGGGGAGAAGCTGTTCCGAATATCAATAACTATTGTGAAATAGATCCAACAGTAGTTGATAAATATGGTATTCCTGTTTTGCGTTTTCATACAAAAAATTCGGAGTATGAAATTAACCAAGCAAAACACATGAAAGAAACCTTCAAGGAAATCATGCACAATATGGGTGCAATAATCACTTGGGGTGGAGATGATGATGCTACCAATAATTATGGACTATCTAACCCAGGCAATATTATTCATGAAGCTGGAACCGTAAGAATGGGTGCCGATAAAAAAACATCTGCATTAAATAAATGGAGTCAAGCGCATGATTGTAAAACCTTGTTCTGTGTAGATGGATCTCAGTTTACCTCTCAGGCAGATAAAAATATTACATGGACGATACTTGCTCTTAGTATGCGTGCATGCGAATATATTATTGATGAAATGAAAAAACAAAATATTTAATATGGATAGGAGAAAATCACTCAAAACACTTTTTGTTGGAACTATTGGTGCTGGCGTATTGGTAGAAGCTTGCAGGTCGGCCGATAAAAAAGCCATTGCTGCTTCTAACGATGCTGCATTAGAAGATAGAATGCAGGAAGAAAAAGACTACCTCACAAAAATTAATTCATCGGAAAAATTTTTTACTCCAAACGAAATGGCAACTATTGCATTGCTTTCAGATATTATCATTCCTAAAGATACTATCAGCGGAAGTGCAACAGAGGCAAAGGTTCCAGACTTTATAGAGTTCATTGTAAAAGATATGCCTACTCATCAAACACCTCTTAGAGGCGGTTTAAGGTGGTTGGATATGCATTGCTTAAAACAATATGAAAAGGCATTCAAAGATTGTGATGTAAAACAACAAATTATTGTTGTTGACGAAATTGCTTATCCCGAAAAAGCAAAGCCTGAAGTAAAGCAGGGTGTTGCTTTTTTTAACTTAATGCGAGATTTAGTTACAACAGGTTTTTATACTTCCGAAATTGGTGTAAAAGATATTGATTATAAAGGGAATGTTCCTAATCAATGGAATGGTGTACCAGATGATGTTTTAAAGCAGTACAAACTTTCTTATTCCGAAAGAGAATTAAAAGAGTGCGTAAGTTTTGAAAAGGAAAGTTAGTGGTTAACTCACCCCACTTCCATTATCAATAGCTGTTTCAGGATTAATGAAATGCAACTTACCAGCTGCATCCTCTGCCATTAATATCATGCCATTGCTTTCAATGCCTTTCATTTTGCGAGGAGCTAAATTACAAACTACTGTTACTTGTTTACCTACAATTTCTTCAGGCGTAAAATGTAAAGCTATCCCAGATACAATTGTTCTGGTTTCAAAACCTAGATCTACTTGTAACTGCAATAATTTATCTGCTTTAGCTACTTTTTCCGCTGCAAAAATAGTACCTACTTTTAAATCGATTTTTGCAAAGTCATCAAAAATAATTTCGGGTTTTATTGTTGCCTTAATTTCTTTCTGTTCTTCTTGAGTTGGTAAATTAGTGGTGACAGATTCTTTGTTCACAGCAGCTTTTTTTAATTTTTCTATTTGATAAGCAATTTCCTCGTCTTCAATTTTTCTAAACAATAATTCTGGAGCGCGTAAACTGTATCCAACACTTAACAGTTTTGTGCTACCCGCATTTTGCCAGTCTAATATTTTATCTACTACTTTTAATCGGTAGCAAATTTTCTTTGCAGTGAAAGGTAAGAATGGATTAATTAAAACAGCTAAATTGGCAGTTAGTTGTAAGCAGATATGTAAACAATTATCAATTAATTGTTGTGCTGCTGGGTTTGTATCTAATTGTTTAGCTAATATCCAAGGCTCTTTCTTCTGCATATATTGATTGCCAATACGTGCTAAATTAATTACTTCAAATTGGGCATCTCTAAACTTATATTCTTCTAAAAGCTTCTCTACTTTTTCTTTGGTTGATTTTATTGATTCAATTGCTGCATAATCTAACTCATCCATCAACGCTACATGCAATGGAGGAACCTTTCCTTTGCATAATTTATGCATCAATACCAATGCTCTGTTGATGAAATTGCCGAAGATGCTT
>JAYTXG010000073.1:0-6164 GCA_043743375.1 Sphingobacteriia bacterium | reverse complement strand
TGCAGTTTTTCTGGCTTAAAAATTAATTGCTCTTGAATCAAATAGCCAATTATGATGATGATTAAGTATCCAAGAATAATATAAAGTAATGTTGGCGACAATTAGTGTAATCAATTATTTGTATTAAAATAATTAGAACTTATTCACTTATTTTGCTTATTCAAACTCATTCTCATCAGCAAAAATTCTTTTCAAATTTAATTTTGAAACAGGTGCAACTATTAAAGGAAATTTTTCGACTGTTACATTGCTTGGATCTAGTCCAAAACCTCTTTCTTCACCTAAACTTATTTCTTTGAGCCAGAAGTAAAATTTCATTACAATCCTTTCAAATATCGGTAATTCGTTGTCTTGACTTAAATATTTTTCTAAAACGATGAATTGGAAATCTCCTACAATATTATTCTTCTCTAAACTTTCATATCTACTTGTGATATTTACTTCTTTGTTTTTCACTAACTCCTCTACTACTTTACGAAACATTAGGTTTATTCTTTGCTCAACTCTAAAACCAACCCTGAATTCTATTCTAATAATATCATTTGGAATTATATGATGTACTGAAAATTCTGAGGTATAAGGGTCATCTAAAACATCAACGTGTACAAACCAATAAATATCTGATCGTTTAGGCTTTTTATTGAGAATCGAATAAATGATTTTATGTTCAATTTCATTTGGGTTATTAGCACTAGTCATATACACTAAGTGGGTAGCATATTTAGGAATGGTTTTATCATTGCTTAATTCCTGAATCATGTGTATATAATGCTCTAATCTTACAAATTCAATGTATCGGTTCTTAATTTTTCTACTTCTAAACCAAACATACATTACTGCAAATAAACCTCCACCTACAATAAAAGTTACATAACCACCATGCATGAATTTTTGAAGATTGGCAATAAGAAATGATAGCTCAATACTTAGATAAACAATTAAATAAATATAAATCCAAACCGAAAAAACTCGTTTGCTTACTAGGTAATTGGCAAATAAAATGGATGTACTAATCATACACATTGTAATGGCCAAGCCATACGCAGCACCCATATTGGCAGATTTTTGGAAGTACAATACAATTCCCACACATCCAATAAATAATAACAAATTAATTCCTGGAATATACAATTGCCCTTTTTCTTCAGTAGGGTATTGAATTTTCATTTTTGGCCATAAATTCAATCGCATTGCTTCACTTATTAAAGTAAAGGAACCGGATATCAATGCTTGGCTGGCAATAATTGCTGCTAGTGTTGATATAATGATTCCCGCTAACTTAAACCATTGTGGCATAATGCCTATGAAGGGGTTAAAGCCATTGGCCATTACTTCGTGAGGAATAATTTGGTTTTTAAAATTTGCTAATAGCCATGCTCCTTGCCCTAAATAATTGAGTAATAAGCTAGTTTTTACAAAAATCCAGGAAACTCGAATATTTTCTTTGCCACAATGCCCCAAATCACTGTATAGGGCTTCTGCGCCAGTTGTACAAAGAAAAACTGCACCTAGTAGCCAAAACCCTTTAGGGTATTTTGTAAGTAATTCTATTGCATAATGCGGACTAAAAGCCTTGAATACTTGTAAGTCATCTAATAAATGAGAACAACCTAAAACTGCCAGCATGGTAAACCAAAGTGCCATCATTGGTCCAAAAAATTTACCAATTGAAGCTGTGCCAAATTGTTGAACAACAAACAATAAACTAATGATACTAATTACAATTTTAATAATGGTGCTTTGTTCAATATTTTGCAAAGCAGGTAATTGCTTTAATCCTTCGATGGCGGATGTTACAGTAATTGGTGGTGTGATAATTCCATCGGCTAATAATGCTGCTCCTCCTATCATTGCAGGTATTACTAACCACTTCCTTCTGCGTCTTACCAAGGCATATAAACTAAAAATACCACCCTCTCCTTTATTGTCGGCATTAAGGGTAAGAATTACATATTTTACAGTGGTTTGCAGGGTCAATGTCCATATAATACACGATAATGCGCCAATAATAAGCTCCTCAGTAATGGATTTTTCACTAATAATCTCGTTTAAAACATACAGAGGGGAAGTGCCAATGTCTCCGAAAATAATTCCAAGGGCGATAATAAAACCTGCCGAGGTTGCTTTGTTGAAATTTTTACTCACAAAAAATGCTTTGTAACTTTAATCGAGAAGAGTTATTTAACAAATGTATGGGTAAATTGATTACAATATATAAAGTGGTCTTTCCTTACATTTGATGTATAAAGTTGTTGCTAACAATGAAAAAAACTATTACTTTTTTTTTAGTTCTCTTTTTTTTAGGAGTTTTCTCCGCAAATGCTCAGCAAATTGTATTTTCTGAGCCTGATCGAGATGATGCTAAAACCCTCAATTTCGAAATTTTGGGAAAAATTGAAGGAAAAATTTTGGTATTTAAAAATGTTAGAGAACAACGCCAGATTTGTGTATACGATACCGATATGAAATTGTTGGAAAAAGTAAAATTGGATTATCTTTCTGAAAAGGGTAAAGTATTAAATACAGATTTTGTTGTTTACAATGATTTTATTTATTTGTTATATCAATACCAATACAGAAGTACTGTTTTTGCAATGGCAGTAAAATTAGATGGTAATGGAAAAAAACTAGGCGACCCTATAATACTAGACACCACTAATAGTATTAATTTTAGCGTAGATAACAAGATTTATACTTTTATTAATAGCGAAGACAAACAAAAAATTGTTGCATTTAAAATAAGCACAAAAAACGATAAAGAACACAATATCACCAGTATCACTTTTGATAAAATGTTAAATCAGTTGGATAAAGTAAAAGTACCAATTGCAATGCCAGAAAAGAATGATTTTTTAAGCGAGTTTGGAGTTAGTAATGAAGGAACTATAGTTTGTTTGAAAGAGTCTGGAACCAATCAAAACGACAATATTAATAAAGTGAGTTTACTAGTTAAACCTATGGGCAGTATAGCTTTTAATAATAATAATTTGCCAATAAATAAGATTTTTTTAGATGATACTAGGATAAAAATTGATAACCGAAATAAGCATTTCATAATTACTTCTTTTTTTAGTAAAATAAGAAGAGGTAATGTTGACGGACTCTATTACACATTGTGGGATGCGAATAGTAACAAAGAAATACTAAATGCAACTACCACTTTTACTGATGAATATAGGGCTGATATAAAAGGAGATGGTCAAATAAAAATGGCTTTTAATGACTTCTTTTTAAGAAACTTAGTGCTTAGGAAAGATGGCGGCTTTATGATTATTGCAGAAGCTGAATATATAACTAGTAAAGGCAACACATACAATCGATGGGATCACATGAATGGGTCTTTTAATTCATTCGGTTATGGTAATTATAACGGAATGTATAATAATTACTCTTTTAATAATGGTTCTTATTATCCATGGGGTGGTGGTTTTAATAATTTTGGAGGTATGAATAATCTTCAGGGGGGTAATACAAAGCAATATTATACTGATAATATTGCTATTATTTCATTTGAGCCAGATGGTAAAATGGAATGGAGCAATGTTATTCGTAAAACACAAAGTGATGATGAAACGGATAATTTTATTAGCTATGGGATATTGAATAGTGGAGATCAAATACATTTTTTATTTAATCTTCAAGATAAAAAAAGCAGCATGCTTACTGATCAAACTTTATCTCCGATAGGGCAAATAGATCGAAGCCCAACTTTAAAAAACCTAGATAAAGGGTACGATTTTATGCCTAAACATATTAAGCAAATTGGGCTTAAACAGGCTATAATTCCTTGTATTTACAGGGGGTTCACCATATTCGCTAAAATTGATTATTAAATTACTGCTGTGGTTTTTTTGTTTAGAGATAAATCAGTTATTAATATATTATTCCTTGTAATACTTTGCATAGGAGTACATTTTCATTTTTTAGTAAGTGCTCCAATATTGTTAACTAATATCAATGATGGTTTTTTTACCGTAATACTTCAGAAATACTTTTTAAAACTCGACACGAATTTTTTATTTATCTTATACATAGTATCTTTATTAATTCAAGCAATTCGATTTAATTTATTATTGAATGAATTAAAAATGTTTCAACAATCAGGCTATACTGTTGGAATGACATATATTTTGCTATCTGGCTTATTGGCATCTTGGAGTACAATTTCATCGGTATTATTTGCTAATTTTTTACTGATTTGGTTGTTTATGAAAATGCTGAAAATGTATAATCATCCAAATCCAAAATCACTGATATTTAATATTGGACTAATTTTTGGTATTTCAATAATTTGTTATCATCCAATTGTTTTAATGGTTGGAGTTTTGTTATTTGCCTTGGGTATTATGCGTCCATTTAAAATTCAAGAATGGTTTGTTTTAACAATTGGATTGCTGATTCCCTATTATTTTTTAGTCTCCTATTTATTTATGAATAATGAGATGAGTAGTTTTTTACAATATTTGCCTAATGTACACTTTGTAATTCCATCAATACTATTTAGTAAATCTTTAATCCTCAGTATTACAGTTTTGCTAATCTCTTTATTATCCGGAATTATTTATTGGCAGCAATACAATAGTAGATTAGTAATTCAGGTACGAAAAAATTGGAACACTATCTTATTAATGTGTTTTATTTTACTCGCTGCTCCTTTTGTTTTTAAAGAAGGAGGGATCAATGCGGCTTTTTTATGTATTGTTCCCTTATCAGCAATGGTGTCTAATTCTTTCTCTTTTCCAAAGACGTTTTTTTTGCCAAACCTCCTTTTTTTACTAATGATAATTGCAGTTGTGTACAATAATTGGCAAATGATTAAAAATTAGCACAGTATTCTCTTTCTGATTCTTACCTTTGAACTGTAAACTTAAATTGCCCATGAAATTTGGTGTTGTAGTTTTCCCAGGATCTAATTGTGATAGAGACATGCAAGATTCACTTCAAAATGATCTAAACAAAGAAGTAATCATGCTATGGCATAAAGACAAAGATTTGTCTGCTTTTTCACCTCGTGATTGCATTATATTGCCTGGCGGATTCTCCTATGGAGATTATTTGCGTTGTGGGGCAATTGCTAGGTTTAGCCCTATGATGCAATCTGTAATTGATTTTGCTAATGAAGGTGGTAAAGTTTTAGGTGTGTGTAATGGGTTTCAGATATTGTGTGAAAGTGGATTACTTCCTGGCGTATTACTACAAAATGCAAACCAACAATTTATCTGCAAAAATGTTTTTATAAAAAACGAAAACTGCCCTGCTTTAAAAATACCCATCGCTCATGGCGAAGGACGTTATCATGCAGATGATGCAACATTGGATATGTTAGAGAAAAATAATCAAATTATTTTCAAATATAGTAACCAGTGTGGTGATATATTGGAAAGCGCTAATCCTAACGGTGCTGTAAGGAATATTGCTGGTATACGTAATCATACAAATAATGTTTTTGGTATGATGCCACATCCTGAAAGAGCTACTTCAATTGCTTTAAATAATATTGATGGTAGAAAGGTTTTTGATTTATTAAATATTAACTAGTAATACAATAACGATGAAAAAAATTCTAATTGCAATAATTGTACTTTTCTTTTTTGCTAATGCAAATAGTCAAGTTAAAGATCCTGTAAATTTTACATTTCAAGCCAATAAAAGGGCCCCTGGCATATATGAAATAGTGATAACTGCGGATATTGCTAAACCTTGGCATATGTATTCTCAAACTACGCCTGAAGGCGGACCAATTCCTACAAAAATTACCTTTGTTAAAAATCCCTTGATCGTAAAAGAAGGGAAGCTGAGTGAGAAAGGCAAATTAGAAAAAATAAATGACAAAGTTTTTGGCGTTCAAGTATTTTTTTATTCTGGTAAAGTAGTTTATGCACAAATTGTAAAAGTAAAAGGTATAGTAAATACAAACATTTCAGGTACTATTAGTTACATGGTTTGTGATGATACCCAGTGCTTACCTCCCACAAAAAAAACTTTTGATATTAAGTTACAATAAGAAAGCATGAGAAAAATCACCATTTTAGTTGCCTCTTTTTTATTTACACTAACCACTATTCTTGCTCAGGAAAAACAACCTGTGCAAATTCTTTTTAGTAAAACCTGGGTAAATGACTCTTTGGTAAATCTTTCTGTTAAATTAACTATTCAGAAAGGAA
>JAYTXG010000072.1:0-3450 GCA_043743375.1 Sphingobacteriia bacterium | reverse complement strand
AGAAATATTTCTTGTTACCCCATATCTGGCTATCCCAATATCAAACAACAAATGCTAAATTGGGTAAACCAATATAATGTCTGTTCTTTTTTAGATAATCACCAATACAGTTCTCCTAATAAAAATGTTGAATGTCTTGCGGCTGCAAAAAGTATCACAACCATCACAGGCGATAATGCATTAACAGCAATCAATACTTTTTATAAAACTGAAGCTGACTGGCTATTTGGGCATATTAATTATGAATATAATCCTGTAACTCAATCCACCAATACAATATTCAACAACCAAATAGGTTTTGATCAAATTAGTTTTTTTCAACCAGAAACAGTTTTACGATTAAATGGCGATAGTCTATTTGTTGAAACTTTTTTACCCTCCACCGATTTGCTTTTTCAAGAAATCATCAATACCAATGAAATTGCAACTGAAGTAAAGTTCAATGTAAAAACCACTCCATCAATTAGTAAAACCCAATATGTACAAACTATTCAACAATTGCTAAAACATATACAACGGGGCGATTGCTATGAAATTAATTTTTGTCAAGAATTTTTTGCCGAAAACACCATTATAAAACCTACACAACTTTATACAGCTTTAACTACCTTATCTCCCAATCCGTTTGCCTGTTATTATAAACAACATCTTGCTCATTTGTTATGTGCTAGTCCGGAAAGATATTTAAAGCGCACTGGCAACCAAATAATTTCTCAACCAATAAAAGGAACTGCCAAAAGAAATTCCAATGATCCCGTTATAGATGAAGCATTAAAAAATCAATTGTACAATAGCAGCAAAGAAAGAAGTGAAAACGTAATGGTGGTTGATTTAGTACGAAATGATTTGAGTAAAATTTGTAAGGAAGGAACTGTTGAAGTTGAAGAACTTTTTGGTATTTATACTTTTCCGCAAGTACATCAAATGATTTCTACAATTAAGGGAACACTAAAAGAAAATACCTTTTTTTCGGAAATTATACAAGCAAGTTTTCCGATGGGAAGCATGACTGGTGCGCCTAAAAAAAGAGTAATGGAATTAATTCAACAATACGAAGCATCTACAAGAGGCATTTTTTCGGGAGCCGTTGGATATATAAATCCTCAACAAGATTTTGATTTTAACGTAGTCATCAGAAGCCTCCTTTATAATAGTGCTAATAAATACCTAAGCTATTGGGTAGGCAGCGGAATTACCGGATACAGCAAACCAGTGCAAGAATATGACGAATGTATTTTAAAAGCAGCTGCTATGAATACTGTTTTACAAAACTGATTGATTCTTCATTTCTATAAATGCTAAGATTTCTTCTCTCCCTTGTTTCTTTTCTGCACTTGTAACAAAATGCTGAGGCAAAAACTGCCAAGTTTCCCTGAGCGTATCAAAAAACGCTTTGATATTGGCTTCAACTATTTTTGGTTTTTCTTTATCTGTTTTCGTAAAGACCAGTGTAAATGGAACTTCCCAAAGATCTAATTGCCCTATAAATTCTAAGTCTAATTTTTGTGGCTTGTGCCGGCTGTCTATCAATACAAAAACGTTGGTGAGGTTTTCTCTTTTTCTCAAATAATTTTCTATCATTTGCTCCCATCTTCTTCTACTAGATTGGGCAACTTTGGCAAAACCATAACCAGGCAAATCTACCAAATACCACTTTTTTGATCCATGGCTATTTTTAATATTACTCTCAATTTCAAAATGATTAATTAATTGAGTTTTACCCGGAGCCGAAGACGTTTTTGCAAGCTTATTTTTTAAGCAAATCATATTAATTAACGAAGATTTGCCAACATTACTTCTGCCAATAAAAGCATATTCGGGCCTGTCTGCTTTGGGGCAAGCTTCAAAATCTGCATTTGAAATCAGGTACTCCGCTTTTTTGATTTCCATCCTGCAAAGTAAACAAAAAAGCCTATTTTTTCTTTTTACTTATTATTGAATCTGCTGGATACTTTGCTTTTATAGTATCACGAACTGCATTAGCCCAGTTAAATAAGCGCTCTTTTTCTTCTACGGTTAAATTAGCCTTTCTATAAAAAAATAACGAGTAACTCTAACCCAATCTTTAAAATAATTTTCCTGCTGCTATAACTAATGGTCGGTCAGTATATTTCCTTTCATTTCTGGTGGAATATCCAGCCCCATCATGTGAAGTATAGTTGGTGCAATATCTCCTAATTTACCGCTATTAATTTTTCCATGCCAGTTTTGGTCAATAATAAATAGAGGAACTAGATTTAATGTATGTTGGGTGTTGGGTGATCCATCTTCATTAATCATATAATCTGCATTGCCATGATCGGCCGTTAAAAAAACGGTATAACCATGCTTAAGTGCTTCTGTAACAATTTGCTTTACACATTTATCTACTGTTTCGGCAGCTTTAATTGCAGCAGAAAAAATGCCAGTATGACCCACCATATCTGTATTGGCAAAATTCAAACAAATAAAATCGGCTGATTCATTAATAATTTCAGGAAGTAGTTTAGCGGTAATTTCTCTGGCACTCATTTCGGGCTGTAAATCATAGGTAGCCACTTTAGCGGATGGCACCATTATTCTACTTTCGCCTTCAAAAGGATCTTCTCTTCCGCCACTAAAAAAGAAAGATACATGCGGGTATTTTTCTGTTTCCGCAATCCTTATCTGCGTTTTTCCATTATTAGCCAATACTTCACCTAACGTATTGCTTAAATTATCATTTTCAAAAATCACCGAAACGTTTTTGAATTTATGATCATACAAGGTCATAGTAGTATAATTCAAATCGAGGTGTTTCATTCCAAAATCAGGAAAATCGGTCTGTGTAAGTACTTCAGTAATTTCTCTACAACGATCTGTTCTAAAGTTGAAACAAATTACAACATCTCCATTTGTAATAGTTGCTATTGGTTCACCATTTGATTGAAGAATGGCTGTTGGCAAAATAAACTCATCGGTTTTGCCAGTTGCATAAGAAGCTTTAATTGCTTCAGTTGCAGAAAAAGCAGTATTGCCTTTTGCATTTACCAAACAATCATAAGCCAATTTTACTCTTTCCCAACGCTTATCTCTATCCATTGCATAATATCTGCCCAATACAGAAGCAATAACACCAGTAGTTTCCTTCATATGATTTTCAACAGACTGTATAAATGATACCCCACTTTTAGGATCCGTATCTCTACCATCGGTAAAAGCATGTAAAAAAACATTGGTTAATCCTTCTGATTTACAAAGAGTACAAATTGCATTTAAGTGGCTAGTATGAGAATGCACGCCACCATCACTTACTAATCCGATTAAATGCAATTTTTTATGGTTGTTCTTTGCATACCTAATTGCTTTTAACAATTGTTCGTTTTTAGCAAATTCTCCTGTTTTAATTGCCACATTTATTCTTTGCAATTCTTGGTAAACTATTCTACCAGCTCCTAAATTCAGGTGACCAACTTCACTATTTCCCATTTG
>JAYTXG010000071.1:0-3697 GCA_043743375.1 Sphingobacteriia bacterium | reverse complement strand
CAATTCACTTTTACAAAGTAACGGCAGACAAATAAATTCAACCGATTGGGAGAACTCTGTTTACAAACCCACGCCAACAATAATAGAAGCCGCACAAGCACTTTACAAGGGACATAATGTGAAAGAGATTTCAAGACACGATGCGGGTGCGATTAATCTTTCCAAAACAACTGATTGTATCAATAACATTATTGAGAAGGCGAAAAGAGAAAATAAAAAATCAATTTGTTTTCTAACAGGAGTTCCTGGTGCTGGAAAAACGCTTGCAGGGTTGAACATTGCAAACGAAAGAATGAAAGCAGATGAAGATGAACATGCCGTTTTTCTCTCAGGTAATGGACCTCTGGTTGATGTGTTAAGAGAAGCACTAACAAGAGATGAAGTTGCAGCTTCAAAAGAAAATGGGGAACAACTAACAAAGAAAAAAGCTGCAATAAAAGCCAACGCGTTTATCCAAAATATTCACCATTTCCGAGACGATAATCTAATTTCTCAAAAAGCTCCCGTTGAAAAAGTAGTTGTATTTGATGAAGCCCAACGAGCTTGGGCAAAAGAGCAAGTGAGTGCTTTCATGAAACGCAAAAAAGGCGTTGACGATTTTAATATGTCAGAACCAGAGTATTTAATCAGTGTCATGGACAGACACGAAGATTGGTGCACTATTATATGTTTAATTGGTGGTGGACAAGAAATCAACACAGGAGAAGCAGGAGTTTCTGAATGGCTTTCATCATTAAAAAATAATTATTCCAATTGGGATATTCATTATTCAAATCTAATTTCAACTGACGAAAATTATTTAGCCGATACTGAATTAAGAGATTGGCTTCAAACGGTAGCAACAGAAAAACACGAATTGCATTTATCAGTTTCGGTGCGTTCATTTCGTTCAGAAAAAATTTCTGAATTGATGCATGAAATTTTAGAAGCTAAAAATGAAATTGCAAATAAACTTTTTTCGGAAGTAAAAAATGCTTTTCCAATTTGCCTGACAAGAAATTTAGCAACAGCAAAAAAATGGTTGAGAGAAAAGGCGAAAGGCAGTGAAAGAATTGGAATTATTGCAAGTTCAGGCGGACGGAGATTACGATCATTAGGAATTGATGTTAAAAATGAAATCTCTGCACCAAATTGGTTTCTCAACGGCTCTGATGATGTTCGTTCATCAAATTACTTGGAAGAAATTGCAACCGAGTTTGATATTCAAGGCTTAGAAATTGATTGGGTTTGTTTAGCGTGGGACATCAACTATTTTTTCAAAGATGGGAAATGGAATTGTCAATATTTTTCTGGAACTAAGTGGCAAAATATTCATAACGCAAATGACAAAACATACCTGCAAAACGCTTACAGAGTTTTGCTAACCAGGGCAAGACAAGGATTAATAATTTTTATTCCCAACGGTGACGACAATGACCACACAAGGCCGAGAGAACTTTATGATACGACATTTAACTACCTTCAATCATGCGGCATACAAAGGTTGGAATAATAAATTGGGGCTCTAAAAATTAGAGAACTACGCAACAAATACACACAAAAACTAGGTAGTAAATTTAATATTGCCAAGTTTCACACGGCTATTTTAAAAAATGGCTCAATGCCTTTGAACATACTGCAGATAAAAATGGATGCGTGGGCTGCAAAATAATAATTCGTTATGTTTTAAAAGCCATTCTTATAATAATAACATTTTAAAAATATATATGTAATTGTTTAAGAAGAGATGGTAATAGGCTGTATTTGGTATTTCTTAAACATTAATTGATACAACAATACCAACCATACACAAAAACAAGGCAACGCTTTTAAAGCGTAGGCAATAAAAAAGTTCACTCGTACATAGTGGGGAAATAAGTCTGTAACAGAAAATGTGGTGACTATCAACGCGAAAATGAGTAGTGCATACACACTTTTTGCTATCGGTACTTTTTGTACAATAAACCAAATAGCTACACCCGTTATTGCAATTACATAGGTTGGCGATTCGGCCGAAGTGCTAAATATTACCACACTAATAAGCAATAATGCTAGGTACGATAACCGATAATATAAATACTTGAACTGTTTAACCCTTATATAAGGTAATAATAGCATAACACCGGCTGGTATGGTGATGAGATAGTTGTGCAAATTTTCTATTTTAAACACTCTACGAACCATGCCTAATACCGATAAATCTTGCAAATTCATAATTATAGAACTATCTGTATTTTGAATATTTTTTGCCACCAACGATTGTATCCAATGCTGGTAAGATTCTAAAATAAATTTTGGTGAAGAAATAAACATAGGCAGACAATATAGTACGATTAACCAACCTGTAAAACTGAGTATAAATTTTATTTTATGTTTTGAGAAAAAGAAAAATGCTAGGCCAACTATACCATACAATTTTACATAAAAGCCCGCTACAATAAACAATGTTGCCCAAACATCCTGCTCTTTTTCTATTAAAATAAAAGATAATAATATCCAGCTGGTAAGCATAGGATTAAATTGTACGCTATGTGTAGATGTCATCATTTCTACAGCGGTTATTAGCAGTACCACGTTTTTTTGATGGTTGGTAATAGGTAAATTCTTAACTGCTAAAAACAAAAAAGTAGCATTAGTAATACACCATAAAAAGCAGCCAATATAATTGTTAAATAGAGCAAATGGAGCGATTAAAACACTAAATAATGGGCCATAATGATTCGCATCTTCATACTCCTGTGGATACTGAATGTACAAATGCGTTTGTTGCAACGTGTGTTCAAATACACCCTTATAAATGAGATAGTTGTTTACAGAATTTAAGCCTCTACTTAGCTCTAGGGTTACGGCTACCAAGGCCAATAAAAACCACAAAATGGTTGGTACATAAAAGCTGTATTTGTAAATTTTTATTTGTTTGCTTACGATATCCATTATAAGAGGGTATTGTATAAAATAAATTGCGTATGATTTCTTTTGGCTAAAAAAAAACGGCCACAAAAATGCAACCGTTACAAAAAGCTATTAATACAAAGTTTGATTAAGATGCTTTTACCTCAACTACTTCTGCTTTTTTTGCAGCTGCTTTCTTTAAAGCGTTTGCAGGACGGCTATTGCCAAAAGATCCTTTAAAGCGTTTGCCTTTTGCAGTTTTTTTGTCACCTCTACCCATGATAATTATGTTTTAAATTTTTGTCGTGAGCTGCAAAAGTAAAAAAATCCTGCAATACCGCAGGACTTTTAAATTTTTTAGTTGTAAAAAGCTACTTAAATCTTAGCACTCAACTCTTTACCGGCTTTAAATTTAGCTACTTTTTTAGCTTTAATTTTAATAGCGGCACCAGTTTGTGGGTTACGACCAGTTCTTGCAGCACGCTTAGAAACAGAGAAAGTTCCAAAACCAACTAAAGTAACTTTATCGCCTTTTTTTAAGGTTTTAGTAACGGTAGTTGTAAAAGAATTTAATACATCGTTTGCTTGTGTTTTAGTAATACCTGCATCTTCAGATAATTGTGCAACTAATTCGGCTTTGTTCATTGTATATAATTTTTAGTAATTGTAATTAAACAAATTTATTAGCTTTTGCGTAGTAACAAAATATTTTTATGGCAATGTTTATTTTTTATTTTCGGTTAAAACCCATATCCACAAAGGCTTTTATTATTTTTTGTTACCAATTAATTACCTTTTAATCAGTAATTTAACCAAAACTGGTTAA
>JAYTXG010000070.1:0-3026 GCA_043743375.1 Sphingobacteriia bacterium | reverse complement strand
CGTTCATTTAATTGAACGAGACCATATTTTTGTTGTAAAGCGTTATAATAACTTTCAATAGAAGGTGTGGCGCTACCCAATAATACCTTGGCATTAAATAAGGAAGCATAATAAATGGCTGCATCTCTGCAATGATATCTTGGTGCAGGGTCTTGTTGTTTGTAGGAAGCATCATGTTCCTCGTCGCATATAATTAACCCTAATTCTTTAAAAGGGAGAAAAAGCGCAGATCTTGCGCCTAGTACAACTTTTGTTTCACCCGTTTTTATTTTGTTCCAAATTTCTACTCGTTCATTTGGATTAAATTTAGAATGATAGATGGCAATATGGCCACCTAAACTTTTTTGTAGGCGCCTGATCATTTGTGCTGTAAGTGCTATTTCTGGTAATAGATACAATACTTGTTTATTCAGCCGCAATTGTTCTTCAATCAGTGTAATGTATAGTTGTGTTTTTCCACTAGAGGTCACACCATGCAATAAACACACAGATTTTTGTTTAAAATTATTCACGATTTCTTCTTTTGCTTTTAATTGCGCATTAGATAATGTGAAATCTAAAAATATGCTTTTTGGGAGTGAAGGTAATCGATCTGTATTTCTTTTTTCAATCAGTAAAATTCCTTTCTCAACCAAGCCTTTAAGTTGTGTGGCACTCGCATTTGCTTTTTTTAATAATTCAACTTGAGTTACTTCTCCAATAGATTTTTTTATGTGCAAATAAGCTAAAAGCAGCTCCATTTGTTTAGGTGCTTTACCCCAATTATTCAATAAAGTTTCTATTTCTCCTTCTTTATTGTATTTTGGATGTAGTAGTATGTAGGAAACTATTTTTTGTTTATATCTTTCTTTTAATTCCTCCCAAATAAAACAAACTCCTTTTTCAATTAATTTTTTTACAACAGGGTATGTATTGGTAATGTCTAATAATTGTTGAACCTCGCTTAATCGCAATTCTTTTTTAATTTCTAATGCTTCGGCAATAATAAATTCATTGTCGGAAAGATCGCTAAAGTCGATACTTCTTTCTTCATTCCATTGTAAAACACTTTCACTAGATAATTTGAGATTTGCTGGAATTGCTGCTTGCATTACTTCTCCTTCACTACACATATAATAATTGGCGATCCACTCCCAAAATTGTAGTTGAATTGGATGAATTATTGGCTCGCTGTCGAGTACATTTAAAATAGGGGATGGAATAAAAACGGATGGAATGTAATTCACTATTTTTTTTACAATTCCTGCATATTTTTTATTTTTTCGTAAAGTAACTTCAACTCGAATGCCTGGCTGAATTGCGTCCTTAAAATTATCTGGTACCGACCAAGTATAATTTTTGGGTAAAGCAAGTGGTATAATTACTTCTACAAACAATTAATCATTTTTTTCAAAAATACACTTAAGGACTGGGATATTGATTATAACGTTTTAACCCTTGCTCCATTAGTATATACACCCGTTTTTTAAGTTCGGGAACATCTTTTAAGGTTAGTCCACTTACAGGCACTTCGGCTAAATATACCGCTCTATTTAGTCCGGGGGTTAATTGAAAAAGACTTTTATAGTGCATTCTTTTCAACGTATCTATAAAGAGAATAGGTTTTATTGGAGTTTGCGTTTCAATGGCAATTCGGAAAGCGCCATCGTAGAAACTTTTTAAAGGATGATGAGTTTCGTTGAAAGTGCCTTCAGGAAAAATGAAGATGGATACTTTCTGGCTAATAGCTATTTTAAGAGAGCGAAAACTTTTTGCCCTTGCTATTGTATTTTTTCTATTAACGAGCACTACTGCCTCACGATAAATCCAACCAAAAATTGGCACTTTTGCCATTTCATATTTCCCCAATGTTCTTACAGGTTGATGGATACTTAAAACAATTGGTGGAATGTCCATATAAGAAATATGATTAGCAACAAAAATGTATTGTTTTTTTGTATTGTGAGGCGATTCATAAATCTCTCCGTGTTGTATACCAATTAGTAAGTACCAAATTCGTCCCCAAATTTCACAAAAACGATAAACCCAATTTCCACCAACTACTTTGCCAAAAGGAATTGCAAGCATGATAAAAGGGAAAGCAATAAGCATTACTATAATAAACGTGATCAATGCATAAATGGTGTATAAAAACTGTAATGCCCTTATTAATTGCTTCATATCAATCATTTAAGATATAAAACTGTTGTTTACAAACCAAAAAAGAGCGATGCCATTTATGGACCGCTCTTTTAGATATGGAGAATTAAACCAGAATTTGTAGTACGCAGCTACAATAAATGTGTTTGTATTTTTTCCCAATAAGCCGTTACTTTTCGAAAATAAATCTTGATTACTCATATCGTATCTTATTTCAGGAATGATGGTTAAATGATCAATTTTAATATTAGCAGATAAGGTAGTTGCAGCAATATTTTCGCCATTAATTAGTTTATTGATTTTTCTATCAGAAAAAAAATCTTGTCTCAATGTTAAACCGAAAATGGTTGTAGGATCAAAATTTATATAAACAGCATTGCTTGTCCAACTTGAAGTAGTACCAGCAGATTTAGTTTGTTGTATGCTACCATCATAAGCAATATTCCATTTTGTAGCTAATACAGCAGTTGCTACCAAATTATACTGAGTTATTTCCCCACCAGCTTGAAAATTAAGATAGGCCTTGATTTTATCATTTTTTGTTCCTGTGCTAAATTGAGCTAATACATATTTATCTGAGGAAGTTGTGGTTGAGTAATCGGTAGTATTAGCAAGTCCGACCATAATGGCCGATTTGCCGCCTAATGATATATCTGCTTTCACACCTGTATGAAAGAATGGGCCATAAGAGAAACCATAAGACATGCTATAGTTTCTATTTGCTGGCGCATCAACCAATTCATATCCTATATGAGTAGCCCATTTACCTGCAGTCAATTTTACTTTATCAGAAGCTGCAAAACTGAGGTAAGCTTGTTTTAAGTTAACTAAAGAGCCTGCATCATTATAGGAGAATTCTTGTGCCCTTCTTCCAAAACCTAAATCAA
>JAYTXG010000069.1:0-2276 GCA_043743375.1 Sphingobacteriia bacterium | reverse complement strand
ACAGTACCTGAAATCACAACATCTTGTGATGATGCTTTGAGAACTAGTAAGAATAGCATAAAAGCTAGACTCCGAACTTTAGCAAATTTTCTCATAATTACTTAGTTTGAATTATTGACATTTAAGCCGCAAGAAGCTGCAACAAAAAATGCAAATACAGTTAGTTCCAATTATTTAAGTGTTAAAAGTAAATTAAAATAGTATACTACAATTAGTAAATCGGCAAATAAATGCAGAAATTATTAACATCAATATATGTATTTCTTACACAATAAGTTAAAGAGTTTGCAATCCAGCTAATATATACGGCAAAAGTTTTTCATCAATAGGATCTAATTCTGTAATTAAAACATCAACTTTATTTAATGGACATACTTGCAAATGTTGTGTAGTATTCAGTTTTTCCGAAATAGCTAAAGACACCACTTTTTGGGAACATGCTATCATTGCTTTTTTAACTTCTATAATTTCCCATTCTAAATCTGTTATCCCGTATTTAATATCAATGCTATTGGTACCTAGTAAACATAAATCCGCTCTTATTTGACCTAAACGTTGTACCACTTCGGCACCAACCGCCATTTGGGCGCTTTTTAATAATTTATTTCCTAAGAAAATAATTTCTGCATTAGGATGTTCTAGTAATTCTAAAGCAATAGGAATATTAGCGGTAACAAATGTTACATTTAATTGAGGTGGCAACATTTTAACCAATTCACGCATGGTAGTTCCACCAGAAATAACAATCAACATACCGTCTTTAATCAGTTCAATGGCTTTATGTGCTATTATCTGTTTTTCAGATAAAGAGTAAACGTTCTTGCTTTCAATTGTAAAATGAAAAGACTTCGCCAATGCACCACCATGTACTTTCATTAACTTCCCTTCTTCTGCCAATTCTTGCAAATCTCTACGAATTGTATCTTCCGAAACATCTAATTGAGTGCATAAATCAGATGATAAAACTTTATTGTGAATGTTGATCTGTTGAATTATGTAGGCTTGTCGTTCTTTTTTAAGCATCAATAAAAGTAAAGAGAATGGCCAAAATCAAACAAAAAATATTTTTTACTCTTTTTGCACTTGCAAATAAGTAATTTAGCAGCCCTTTGACATTATGATTTCACCCAATACTATACAACAAATTACCAACCGTATCGACATTATTGATGTTGTAGGTGAATTTGTAAAATTAAAGAAAAGAGGCACTAATTATCTCGGCCTCTGCCCTTTTCATGGAGAGAAATCACCTTCCTTTACAGTTTCTCCAGCCAAAGAAATTTATAAATGTTTTGGATGTGGCAAAAGTGGCAACTCTATTACATTTTTAATGGAGCATGAAAAGTATAGCTATGTTGAAGCATTAAAATGGTTGGCAGAACGATACAATATTGAAGTTGAAGAAACTCAAAAAACGCCTGAACAAGCCCAGCAAATACAAATTGCGGATAGTTTACATGCTATCAATCATTTTGCACAAAAATACCTTACCGATCAATTGTTAAATACCGAAGAAGGTGTTAATAACGCGCTCTCCTATTTAAAAGAAAGAGGTTATAGAGAAGATATTATTAATAAATTTCAATTAGGTTATAATCCAGAAACAAGAGATGGATTAACTAAAGCATTATTGGCTAATCAATTCAATCAAGAACTATTACCTAAAACTGGTTTGGTTGCCAACAGAAATAATGAACTTGTTGATAATTATAGATCAAGAATTATTTTTCCAATTCATAATAATAGTGGTAAAGTAATTGGTTTTGGTGCAAGAGTAATTGGCAAATCTGATAAAGGTCCAAAATACATTAACACTCCCGAGAATGAAATTTATGTAAAGAGTAAAATATTATATGGCTCTTTTTTTGCAAGAATGGCTATTGATAAAGCCGATGAATGTTTATTGGTTGAAGGATATACCGATGTTGTTAGTTTACACCAAGCAGGAATAGAAAATGTTGTAGCAAGTGGAGGTACTTCTCTTACGATTGATCAGCTACGATTAATTAAAAAATATACCAATAACCTAACCATTATTTATGATGGTGATAGCGCAGGAATTAAAGCTGCATTGCGTGGACTTGATTTAGCCATTGAAGAAAGCTTAAATGTTAGACTAGTATTAATTCCAGAAAACGAAGACCCAGATAGTTATGTTAATAAATTAGGAGCAACTGCTTTTAGCCAATTTATTGATGCATCTAAAAAAGATTTTATTCTTTTTCAATTAGATGTTTTACTGAAGGAAGCTGGAAATGATGTAAATAAAAAAAGTG
>JAYTXG010000068.1:0-5982 GCA_043743375.1 Sphingobacteriia bacterium | reverse complement strand
TTAAATATTGCACAGGTTTATAATGCACTTATTTTAGGCATCAGAGATTACTTTAATAAAATGGGGTTCAAAAAAGCAATTATAGGTTCATCAGGAGGAATAGATTCAGCTGTAACATTAGCACTTGCTTGCGATGCATTAGGTGCAGAAAATGTAAGGGCAATTTTAATGCCATCTCCTTATTCAACAAATCATTCTGTAGACGATGCAATTCAATTGAGCACAAATTTAAATAACGCTTATGATATTATTAAGATCAACGATATTTTCCAAAGTTTTTTGAAAACACTGGATCCATTATTTAAAGGATTACCTTTTTCATTGGCCGAAGAAAATATTCAAAGTAGAAGCCGAGGAAACATTTTAATGGCTATTGCCAATAAATTTGGCTACATATTATTAAACACTTCCAATAAAAGCGAATTAGCTACAGGGTATGGAACATTGTATGGAGATATGGCAGGTGGATTAAGTGTATTGGGAGATTGTTATAAGTTACAAGTATATGCATTAGCAAACTATATTAACCGCAACAAAGAAATTATTCCTTTGCATATCATTACCAAAGCACCATCAGCAGAGCTAAGACCGAATCAAAAGGATAGTGATAGTTTGCCAGATTATGAAATTCTGGATAAATTATTGTATCAATATATTGAAAAACGAATGGGACCTGCGGAAATAAAAGCCATGGGATTTGATGCTAGTTTAGTAGATAAAATTTTAAAAATGGTTAATATCAACGAATATAAGCGCAACCAATTTTGCCCAATTATTCGTGTATCACCTAAAGCATTTGGAGTGGGCAGAAGAGTTCCGATTGTAGGGAAATATTTAAATTAAGCATTTTGCTTGTGTACTACTAACAATGGTAAATGGGTGTGGAATGCCAATTTTTTGGTGCTACTTTTAATAAATAGTTTTTCGAAAAAGCTTTTTTTCTTGGGCACACTAATAATCATACTTACTCCATTGCTTTCTGCAAATTCATTAATACCCAATACATATTCGCTATTTTTTGCAAAATGATATTCAGGATTAAATTCTTGCAACAAGGTATGCACCGCAAACCCTTCTCCCACAATAGTTGCTGGATATTTATTATTGTCTTCCTCCATATTCACTTCTACATTAAAAACCAATAATTTAGCTTTGGTATCGCTTAAAAGTTCACGTATAATTCCTAATGGAATAAATTCATCTGCATGATCAAAATCACATGCCAACATGATTTTTTTAACTACACTGAATGTTGCATGGGGAGGGATGATTAATACAGGAAGACCTAATGAACCAGCTACTGAAGTTGTATTGCTACCAATTAAGGTTTCTTCTAATGCCCCTCCACCAGTAATTCCCATGATAATTAATTCGATTTTTTCTTTTTCGGCTACCATTATTAACCCCCCGGCAATTGATCCATATTCTACAGCAACATCAAACTGAATATTGGAATTGGGAAACCTTGATCTTAATTGATCTCTAAAATTATTGAGATTTTTAATTGCGGCTCCTTTAAACGTATCTAACTCCAACATCTGCACGCCTGGCATTAATGGGTCTAGCGCAAGCGGTAATTCATAGGCATGAAAAAGCAAAATTCTTTTTACATTAATTTGCGTAGCAAATTGAACTGCATAATCAGCTGCATTTGAAGCAGTAGTTGAAAAATCAGTAGGAATAACTATTGTTTGCATGATGTAGAATTTAATGTAAAATTACGTGTTACATTTTCATTAAAATATGACAAGTATCATTATAAATTCTCTATTATTCCTGCAATACCTTGTCCACCACCAACACATGCAGTAACCATCCCATATTTTTTATTTAATCGCTTCATATCATTCAACAATTGAACAGTTAATTTACAACCTGTACAACCAAGTGGATGCCCTAAAGCGATAGCGCCTCCATTGATATTTACAATGGCTGGGTTTATTCCTACTTCGCGAATAACAGCAAGTGATTGAGAAGCAAATGCTTCGTTTAATTCTATTAAATCGATATCAGCCAAATTCATATTGGCTTGCTTTAACACTTTTGGAATAGCTAAAACCGGACCAATTCCCATGATACGTGGATGCACACCTGCTGAAGCACAATTTACCAATCTTCCAATTGGTTTTAACCCTAATTCTACTACCATTCGCTCACTCATAACTACCACAAAAGCTGCACCGTCACTGGTTTGTGAAGAGTTTCCAGCTGTAACACTTCCAGTAACTGAAAATGCAGCTTTTAACTTATTCAATCCTTCTATTGTTGTATCAGCCCTTAATCCTTCATCAGTATCAACTATATAATTGCGAACAGCTCTTTTACCTTTTTCGTTTACATAAATTTGTTCAACATTAATTGGAATAATCCCAGATTTGAAGAATCCACTCTCAATTGCAATTTTTGCTTTACGATGTGAATTGTAAGCAAAAACATCCTGATCTTCTCTAGATACATTGTATTCTTTTGCTACTGCTTCAGCAGTTAGTCCCATACTTAAATAATAATCGGGTTCATCTTTTGCTATTGCATAAGAAGGAACAGTTTTCCAACCCGCTGTAGGCACTAAACTCATACTTTCTGTGCCACCTGCAATAATGCACTCCGCCATACCGGTTCTTATTTTAGCAGTTGCCATTGCAATACTTTCTAAACCACTAGCACAATAACGATTAATAGTAATACCAGGTACTTCAATGCCCAATGCTTTTGCCGCAATTATTCTACCAAATTGCAAACCTTGCTCTGCTTCCGGTACAGCATTACCTACTATTAAATCATCTATTCGTTTGGTATCTAACTGAGGTATCGTTGCAACCAACCCTTTAATTACTTCTACTGCAAGATCATCGGGCCTAAAAAAACGAAATCCGCCTTTTTTACTTTTTGTTACTGCAGTTCTAAATCCAGCTACTATATAGGCTTCTTGCATAAAATTTAATTTGAGCTCAAATGTAGTAAAAATGATTAAAAGTTGTTTATGCAACTAAGTTAAGAATAGAGAAAGAAGCAGCACCTATGCCCTACCATTGAATAAATGTGCTTATTTTCGCCAAAAATTCTTGTTTGTATCAGTTACTAAAAAATATTTTATTCCAATTCGACCCAGAAAAAGTACACTATTTTTCAATGAATTGCCTAAAAGCAGCTTGTAATATAGGTTTAGCAGAAACACTTATCAGCAGATCATTCCAATATCCTTCCGATGAACTTAAAAAAACAGTATTTGGTGTTCATTTTAATAACCCAGTTGGATTAGGGGCAGGATTCGATAAAAATGCCATTTATTTAAATGAATTAGCAGCGCTCGGTTTTGGATTTATAGAAATTGGCACAGTTACACCAAAAGCACAAAATGGAAATGAACGCCCGAGATTATTTAGACTTGCCGAAGAAAAAGCACTCATTAATCGAATGGGTTTTAATAATGATGGTGTTGATGCAATAAAAAACCGACTAATTAATTGGCACAGCACAAGAACTGTTAATCAAAAAGGTAACTTAATTATAGGTGGAAATATTGGAAAGAATAAAATTACCCCTAATGAAGATGCTTGGAAAGATTATAAAACGTGTTTTAATCAACTTCATGAAGTAGTAGATTATTTTGTTGCAAATGTAAGCTCCCCCAATACACCCGGACTTAGAGAACTACAAGAAAAAGATGCACTTAGAAAAATTTTTACTGAATTGCAAAATGATAATGTAGCAAAAAATAATCCGAAACCATTACTATTAAAAATTGCTCCCGACCTAACAAAAGAACAATTAGATGATATTATTTCCGTGGCACTTGAAGTAAACCTAAGTGGACTAGTAGCAACAAATACTACTATTGATAGATCAATGCTCAACAAAGAATCTATTTCATTATCCGAATCTTTTGGAATGGGTGGCTTAAGCGGAAAACCTTTACAGCACCGATCAACAGAGGTAATACAATACCTTTCTCAACAAACCAATGGAAAACTGCCCATCATAGCAAGTGGTGGAATTTTTACAGGCATTGATGCAGCAGAAAAAATACAAGCTGGAGCTTCATTAGTTCAAGTATGGACAGGTTTTGTATATGAAGGTCCGGCTATTGTAAAAAATATTTGCACCTATTTAGCCAAAAATTATAGTTAGTAATCACCAATATATTTACCAATAATTTTTAATTGATGGAATATTTATTTACCACCGAAAGCCTGATTAGTTTTTTAGTGCTAACAGTATTAGAAATTGTATTGGGAATAGACAATGTGATTTTTGTAAGTATTATTTTAAATAGGCTTCCAAAAGTACTTCAACCGAAAGCTAGGCTTACTTGGATGATTACAGGAATATTAACAAGAACCATTTTATTATTTGGCTTGAGTTGGTTACTTGCGCAAAAAGGAAAAGCAGTATTTAGTTTTGCAAGCAAAGATTTTGATTTAGCTAGTTTGGTAATGATTGCAGGTGGATTATTTTTAATCTACAAAACCGTAAAAGAAATTCATCATAAATTAGAAGGTGATGAAGACATTGCAGCAGGTGTTGCCAAAAAAGAATTGGGTTTGGGAAGTGCTATTGCACAAATTATTTTGATTGATATGGTATTTAGTTTCGACAGTATAATTACTGCTGGAGGAACTGCAAAGCGCGTAGAAGTGATGATTGCTGCTGTGGTTATAGCGATGATTATTATGTTTTTATTTAGTCCGAAAATATCAGCATTTATACATAAGCACCCTACTTTAAAAATGTTGGCCATGTCGTTTCTTGTAATGATTGGATTTGTGCTTTTAGTTGAAGGATGGGATGCCCAAGGTTCTCATGATTTGCATTTAAAGAACTATGTTTATTTTGCTATGGCATTTTCGTTTGGCGTTGAAATACTCAATATGCGTATAATAAAAAAAGGAAGAAACCCGATAGAATTGAGAGAACCCATTTTAGTAGAAACCGAAACTGATCAAAGTGTTACAGCTGAATGATAGTTTATTAGAAAGTAAATCTAAAGCTCCCAAATATTCCAAAACGATTAATTGATTCGTTGGAAATTGGCTTTGGAGCAACCCTCCAAATAAAATCGATTCTGAAAAATCTAAAGATATTATCTATACCTGTACCAACCTCAACATACATATTATTATCGAGCGATTTATATGGATAATTTGCAATAAAATTCAGTTTTTTATTTTCGTCCGACAAATTTGACCAAACTCCTTTGACACTCCAAAATTGTCGGAATTTTAATTTCCTAGTAATCGGAATAAACCGGAATAAACCATTACCAATATTGTGTTCTATATTAAATCCTGCATACTGATCAGCAATAAACTCGAACTGGTTCATTAAGTTAAAAGCGTACTTATTGTAATAGTACAATTCATTACCTGGTAATATATCTAAAAACTGATACGGTATTGTGCCGAAAACTTTTCCTCCAAAAATATTCCAATACAATTTTCCATACGGTGCTACACTTAAGTTATGAGACACTGTAAAATCAAATTTATTGTAATCATTGGCAGAATTAAAAACTCCAGACCATCCTTTAGTATAGGATACTGAAATAATTGGATTATTACTACCTAAACTTCTTCTATTGAAATTATCTTCTAAAAATCTTTCTTGATAAGCATACTTGATTTTAATCATTGTTTCAAATGAATGAAACGGGTTTGATAAATTTGTAGGTGCTGCTCTTGCAATTTTAAACAGTTCTTCTCCGGGTAAATTCTTTAATGCAGTATACTCCTTATCAATTGCTGCTAATTCAATTGTATAACCGGTACTAGTTTCTTTAAAAAATTCAAGCTTTGTTTCTTTTATGGCTTGGAACTTAAACGGTATGATAGGTCTACGAAAAACGGTTGCAAAAATGTTATCGTTACCCAACTGATCATAATATAATTGCCTATTATCAATATCGCTTTTATAGGAAAGCCCAAGATAACTCCACATCTCTTTATTCAATAAATATTTTACTTGTGCCTTACCTTTAAATAAGCC